>NZ_JAGYFX010000008.1:0-111909 GCF_019946615.1 Pseudomonas sp. BF-R-01 | reverse complement strand
ACACACCGCGGTGCATGAATCGCCAGCAAGCCGGCTCCTACAAGTGCTCGGCATGTAATTTGCTGCGTTCCAGCCATCCCAAGGCTGGAAGCCGCTCATGCTGCACTCCCACCTCACCACCCTCAATGCTGTCTCCCTGGTGCTCAACGCCTTCAAGGCCGAAGGCCTGTCCAGCGACGCCTTGCTCGCGGGGAGCGGTATCAGCGCAGCGGACTTGAACCGTGCCGACACGCGCATCACCACCAACCAGGAAATGCAGGTCTGCGCCAACGCGGTCGCGCTCAAGCGTGACATCGGCCTGGAGCTGGGTCGGCGCATGCACGTTTCCTGCTACGGGATGCTCGGTTATGCGCTGCTCACCAGTGCCACCTTCGGTGACGCTTTGCGCCTGGCGATACGTTTTCCGGCGCTGTTGGGAACACTTTTCGAGCTGAGCCTGGAGGACGACGGCGAACGCATCTGGTTCGTCGCCGCCGACTACCGGGAGAGCCCGGCGATGGCGGTGTTCAATGCCGAGTTCTGCCTGGTGTCATTGAAAGTCACCTGCGACGACCTGCTCGGTCACCCGCTGCCGTTGATCGCCGCACGCTTCGAACATGCCGCGCCGGACTATCAAGCGACCTACGCCGCACACTTCAACTGCCCGCTGCACTTCGAAGCGCGGGACAACGCCTTTGCTTTCGACAAGCGCTGGCTCGACCAACCCCTGCCGCTCGCGGATGTCATCACCCATCAGGCCATGGCCGAACGCTGCCGCAAGCAGAACCTCGAGTTCACCGGACGTCAGGCGTGGCTGGGGCGGATTCGTCAGTTGCTCAGCGCGCAATTGAATGCTGCACCGGGGCTCGAAGGGTTGGCCGAGCAGATGAATTGCTCGGCGCGGACATTGCGTCGCCACCTCAAGGACCTGGGGTGCAGTTATCAGGAGTTGCTGGATGAGCTGCGATTCGAGCAGGCCAAGCAACTGCTCTGCGAAGACCAGATGCCGATCTACCGGATCGCCGAAGTGCTGGGCTTCAGCGAGACCGCGAGCTTCCGCCATGCCTTTGTGCGCTGGAGCGGCGTGGCGCCCAGCCAGTTCCGCCCATAAACGCCCCCCTGTAGGAGCGAGGCTTGCCCGCGAAGGCGTCCTCGAGAACGCCAAAAAGCTTCGCGGGCAAGCCTCGCTCCTACAGGGATCGGGTCGTTTGGGGGCGTTGCGGTGTCGAAAAGGGGCGAATTTCGGTCAACTATTTTGGCCACATCGATCCCCTTTTGGCCTTTTCTGCCGTTCTCCGAATCGCCATCCGCCGCAAGACTGTGTTCAACCGAATCAGCCTGCGGAGAACAAGAAATGCTGACGATCTACTCGGACGATCACCACCTGCACCACGGCCGTTGTGAATTGATAGACGGGCAACTCAAGCCCTGCTTCGAAATGCCCTCGCGCGCCGACCATGTGCTGTCACGGGTGCAAAACCAGAAGCTCGGCCCGGTAGAAGCGCCGAAGGATTTCGGCCTCGACCCGATCGCACGCATCCACAGCCGCGACTACCTCGACTTCTTCAAAGGCGCCTGGGCACGCTGGACCGAGTTCAACACCGACGGCGACTTGCTGCCTTACACCTGGCCGGCCCGTACCTTGCGCCGCATCAAACCCACCAGCCTGCACGGCGAACTGGGTTATTACAGCTTCGACGGCGGCGCCCCGATCACCGCCGGCACCTGGCAAGCCGCGTACAGCGCAGCCCAAGTGGCGCTCACCGCCCAGGCGGAAATCCAGCGCGGTGCGCGCAGTGCCTTCGCGTTGTGCCGTCCACCGGGACACCATGCCGCCAGCGACTTGATGGGCGGTTATTGCTACCTCAACAACGCCGCCATCGCCGCTCAGGCGTTCCTCGATCAGGGCCACAAGAAAGTCGCGATCCTCGACGTCGATTACCACCACGGAAACGGCACCCAATCGATTTTCTATGAGCGCAGCGACGTGCTGTTCACCTCGATCCACGGCCATCCGGAAGCCGAGTTTCCGTTCTTCCTCGGTTATGAAGACGAGCTCGGAGAAGGCGCGGGCGAAGGCTTCAACTTCAACTACCCGTTGCCCGCCGGCAGCGGTTGGGACACCTGGTGCGCAGCGCTGGAACAAGCCTGCAAAGAGATCGAAAAGTACGGCGCCGAGATCGTCGTCGTGTCCCTGGGCGTCGATACGTTCAAGGACGATCCGATCTCCCAGTTCAAGCTCGACAGCCCGGATTACCTGGCGATGGGCGAGCGCATCGCCAAGCTGGGCGTGCCAACCCTGTTCGTGATGGAAGGCGGTTACGCGGTCGAAGAAATCGGCATCAATGCCGTGAACGTTCTTGAAGGTTTTGAAAGCGCCCAAGGGAAATAACAACAATGAACACACTCAAGCGTTTCATCGTGCCCGCGCTCTGCGCCACGGTGCTCAGCGGGGCCGCTCACGCCGAAGAGCGCACGTTGCGCGTCTACAACTGGTTCGACTACATCACCCCCAAAGCGCTGGAAGACTTCAAGGCGCAGAACACCCAGACCAAGCTGATCTACGACATCTTCGACACCAACGAAGCACTGGAAGCCAAGCTGCTGACCGGCAACTCCGGTTACGACGCGGTGGTGCCGTCCAACGTGTTTCTCGCCAAGCAGATCGAGGCCGGTGTTTTCCAGCCGCTGGACCGAAGCAAACTGCCGAACTGGAACCACCTCGATCCCAAGCTGATGAAGCTGATCGAAGCCAACGACCCCGGCAACAAATTCGCCGTGCCGTACATGTACGGGACCATCCTGATCGGCTTCAACCCGGACAAGGTCAAAGCCGCGCTGGGCGCCGACGCGCCGGTTGACAGCTGGGACCTGATCTTCAAGGAAGAGAACATCAGCAAGCTCAAGCAGTGCGGCGTCGCCCTGCTCGATTCGCCGTCGGAAATCCTGCCCCTGGCCCTGCAACACCTCGGCCTGGACCCCAACAGCAAGAAGCCGGCGGACTACGAAAAGGCTGAAGCGCTGTTGATGAAGATCCGGCCGTACGTCACGTATTTCCACTCCTCCAAATACATGGCCGACATCGCCAACGGTGACATCTGCGTCGCGGTCGGTTATTCCGGCAGCTTCTCCCAGGCGGCCAACCGCGCCAAGGAAGCAAAGAACGGGGTGACCGTCGACATGCGCCTGCCGAAAGAAGGTGCGCCGATCTGGTTCGACATGCTCGCGATTCCGAAGGGCGCGAAGAACACCGAGGACGCCTACACCTTCATCAACTACCTGCTGCAACCGCAGGTGATCGCGCCGGTCAGTGACTTCGTCGGCTACCCGAACCCGAACAAGGACGCTACGGAACTGGTCGACCCGGCGATCCGCAACAACCCGAACCTGTACCCGACCGAAACGGCCATGGCCACGCTTTACACCCTGCAACCGCTGCCGCGTGATGCCGAACGTGCGCGCACGCGGGCCTGGACCAAAATCAAGTCGGGGACCTGAAGCCCTCCCTGAAAAGCGAAGACCCGCCGTGATGCGGGTCTTTTTTTGCCTGCGATATTTATGTACCGCCAGACACCTGAGCTCGCCCGATACCGTCCCCTGATCCAGCGCTGCGCATTCAACCGCAGCGTACTCAATCAGGAGACGACCATGTCCGATACCCCTTCCCCGAGTGCAGAAAATGTACTGACCCAACTGGTCACCGGCCCCTCGATCAGAGAGGTTGCAGCGACTGCATTGGCGCCTGCACTCAACGCGCTTTACCCGCAGTTGAAGATAGATCCGACGCTCGCCACGGTCGTCACTCCGACCTGGGTCGATACCGGCAGCGAGGTCGCGCCGGGCAATAATCTGTATGAATCGCTCACCGACGTATTGGTGCGGCTCGGGTTGTCGGGTTCGACGGTGATGCTCATCGATGGCGAGCATTTCCTGACCCTGCAACCGGGCGTTGTACCGCCGGCTCAACTGCCCGTGAACATCACGGCCATCGGTTCACTGATCAATACGCTCGCACCGCAGCTGTTCATCGCCTACCAGCAACAGCAACTGGATTACTGGAATCAGCAGACAAGCCCTTCGACCCCACGCTGGCATCAGCTCTCGCAGGCGCTGCAAGACATCTGGAACCTCGATGCGACCACCGACTGGGATGCCGATCAAAAAGCAATGGCCCTTGCCGTGTTCACTCAGCCGGATCGGGCAGCACGGCGCTCACAGGACAAGTACCTGACCAAGGCCTGCCTGATCGATACCGAACACGTTGAAAGCGCGCAGAGCAAACATCTGCGGGTTCTGGATATCGCCGTGTTTGTGGGCACGTCGGGCAGTCGAACCCTGGTGCTGACCCACTCGATTACCGAAGGGTTCAGGCGTTACGACTCTGTTGCGGCGCTGGGCGAAACATTGTTTGCAAACCCTGGGGCGTCGAGCACCGGGCAGACCCTGCAATGGCGCCTGTATGAACCCGAGGGCAACTTCTTCCATCATCAAGCGTGTGCGCTGATCGCACTCGAAGCCGAAGCCATCGGTGCCTTCAATACATTCCAGAGCACTACGCCAACCAGGCTTTCACCGCAAATCAGCGCGGCGGCGAAGAGTTTCACTGAGTTTGAAGCCCTGCCTTCGTCGCGCTTCAACCAGGTTCAGGGGTTACTGACAGGCTGGCTGAGCAACGCATCGTCAGCGGACCTGACCCGTTACAGCCGACACCTGATGGACCTGGCGCAGTTGCGAGAGCAGGACGCTGGAAAAACCTTCGACGAAGGCATCGCTTCACTGCCGGAATTTACCCTGCAAACCCTGCGAGAGCAGATGATCAAGGATCATCCAACGGCAGCGGACCTGAATCTGAAAGACATTCAAATCAGCATCACCAGCCTCATCGTGCTGGGCACTTTCGTGGTCCCCGGCAAGACGCAGACCGTTACGTTGTCGCTGATCGAATTGGCACTGCAAAACCTGATAGCCGTTCCGTTGGGCAACAAGACGGTGCAGTACAAAAACGGCGACCCTGTGCCCGCCTGGATGACACCCGCCTACCTGGAAGAACTCGTGACCCAGGTCGATATCGGCGCGGTCTACCCGGCACTGATCAAGCGCAAGCTGCTGGATGACTCGCGAGAATCGTTGCGCCGACAAACGCTCTACACGCGTCATCTGCGCACCCAGTTGCCCTTGCAGGCGCTGCAACACAAGATGCGCGGCGAAGCCGGCATTGATGAACGAGGCTACCAATACGTCAACGCAGCCCTGCAGCAAAGCGCGGCCGACCGCCGGGTGAATGGGCAGGAGATTGTCATTCGCCCGTTGGCTTTTATCAGCAGTGAAAGCGCCGACAGCAAGGGCGACGAAGTCGCCAATATGTTCGTCATCGGCCCACGCTCCACTGATCAAGGACCGTGCCTGCTCTACCGGCCATTGCTCGTGCCCTCGCTGACGCAGTACCCGAACGAAGCCAATCTGCTGTACGCGATCAAGCACGAAAAACCCCTTCGCCAATCGGTCCTGGCATGGCTGGCCGACGACGTGCGCTTCAACTATTCCCAGTACGTGTTTTCCGGTGAGTTGCCTTCGGTCTGGACCCTGACCCAATTGCTGGTCGATCCCACCTCGGCGCTGGGCAAGATGGGCGCGGTGTCGCTCAGTGCGGCAGCCCTTGATGATGATTCACTGGCGCCGCTGTTCAAAGCCAATGCCAACGCCATGATGACGTTGGCTGACCGTCAATCAGTGTCCAATGCACAAGCTCGCTGGGAAACGCTCAAGCACGGTGCATGGATGCTGTTCAACGTCGCCTTGCCCTTCCTCGGGCGCACTGCCGGGGTTGCCGCGTGGATCTGGCAGATCATGGACGACTTGCAGGAAATCACCGATGCCGCAGAAAGCGAAGACAGCCAACTTGCCTGGTCTGCCGTGACCGATTTGCTGTTGATGCTCGGCATGGTACTGGCTCATCGGGCTGCCGCTCGCCATAAACCGGTCTCGCGATTAGCCGAGAAACTCGAGCCACCACCGGTCACACCGCCCATCAAGCCTGCGCAGAAAATCACGGTCACTCGCCTGCCCGACCTTAATCAACTGCCTCACGACCATGAGACGTCTTTGCACGCCGTCGCCACGCTGCCGCCTGTAGCGTTGGGCATCTTGCTGGATGAACTGGCCATCGCCGAACCCAAGGGAATGGCCGTCGCCTCCAGCGTGGCCGGCCCTCACCAGCACCTCAGTTCACTAAACGGAAAATGGTATGCGAAGGTCGGCCAGCGATGGTTCGAAGTCACCCTCAACGACAATAACGACGTGCAGATCATTGACTCACGCCAGTCCCCCCCGCGCACCGGGCCGTTGCTGATCAAGAACGCCAGCGGCGAATGGTTTATCGATACACGGCTGAGGCTGCGGGGCGGGGGCAGGGAGAGGCAGCGGCTGGAACAGCAAAACAAAGTGCGTCTGGCTGAACTGAAACAGCAAATGACAGCGTTCGAAAGCCAGGTCAAAAGCCGGGAAACAGAACTCAAGGAAGCTGAAAAAAACGCGAAGGCAGCGAGCGCCACCGACACCCATCGCCGCTTGTACCTTGAAATGCTCGATGCGCAGATGTCACTCATCGGCGCCAACATTGAGCAGATGAAAGCGTTCAATGCTCGCGAAGCCATTCCCAATTTCCGAAAAGCGATGATCAGCCGTCTGGATTTCCAGCTATCGCTGCTGGAGAAATGGTTCGACCACCAGCGTCCTGTTTTCGACAATCAAATGCGTCTCTCCCTCAATCTTCTCGACACACAACCAACGGAAAACACGCAGGCCGCCCGACAGACCTTTCAACACATGAGCGATCTGACCGAGGGCTACATCAACAAAATCGAATTCGCGCAATCGCGCTTCGAGCAACTGAACCTGCTCGGCAAAGAAGCCGTGGAAGTGATCCGCGACGTCAAGGCCAACATACCGACGTTCGATTTACAGGACCTCAAACTGTTCCAGATCACGCTGGCCCAGGAGTTGTGCCTCGCACCCTCGGTTGCGCTCACGCATGAAGCACGCCCGGCGCTGGAGAGCGTTGTCGAAAACGCAGCGCTCGCCATCCAGGCTTCACTGGATCTGGCCGCTGACGAAGACGTGTTGCGCTTGCCGGAGCGAATCGAGGGGCTCAGTGATCTGGTGGAGCAACTCACGGTCACCGATCAGCGCATCATCGATCTGCCCGGCGAGTTCCCCGGTCAGTTCCTGCAATCCGCGCTCGACCTGATGCGCCAACGTATCGACGCGTTTCAACAGCGCACCGTGAAGCACCTGGCGAGCCTGCTGCGCGAGCGCCAGGCGCTCGAACCGCAACCTGGCCCTTCCCGTCTGCCGACCGCTCCTGTCAAACGCATCATCAAGACCCGTTACAACGGCACGGTGGTCGGCCAACTACGCGCCGATGCCGTGGCGGACGGATCAGAACTGGTCGACGTAACCTCGACGCTGACAGGCAAAGTCATCTCGACCTTTCATGAGAAAACCCCAGGAGTGTGGGTTGAACGAGTGGCCGCGAAACCGGATTCCCCTGTTGTCATCCGACCCGATTTGGGTACAAGCGTTGTTCAAGGTCAGGCAATGCTGGACGGGCTGGAGGCATTCATCCGTCGAACGGACGCCCATTCAAAAGGAGCGCGGCGAATTCCCGTGGAAATCGAGGAAATGTTCCATCAGCAGGCCCATCGACTGCAGGAGGCCGCCAAGGCAATCGACGAAGCGCTGATTTCCAGCAACGCCACCGATGACGGTCCGGGGTCTGCCGTGACACTGGTCAAGCAGCTGAATGACGGAGCAACCCGCCTCTACAGTCAGGGACGCACAATGCGAATCAGCATGACAAAACTACAGCCGCCGACGGCCGAGCGGGTCCAGTGGCTGCAAAGCGAAGGTCAGGTCGACATCGTCAGGAACCCCGGCCGACGCTTGCTCAAAAGCCGTAAAAAAGACTACCTCGAGGAATATGAAGTCCGTGACCACACCAGCAAAAATGTTCTGTGGTATGCACACTTTCACTACGCGCAGCCCGAGTCGCCTGTCCAGACGTTCACGGCGGCGCATCTGAAAACCGTGCAGCAACGGCTGCTGGGCGGCGCATCCGAGGCGCGCAGTGCAAATGACGATCTCCACGCGATTGCGATTTATCGCAGCGAAATCAGCCCACAACTGGCGACTGCACTGTTTTTCGCGAAGGTGCTGCCGTCGGCCTCAAAATCGTAAGTCTTGCGTCGGGGTGAGCCGTGACGGCTTAACGCCGCCAGACCTTTTCCAGTCGCCCGAGTGCGGTGCTGATGGCCGCCTCGGGCACCGCCGCGAAACCCAGGACCAGCCCGGCACGCTGGTCCACCGGTTTCTGCGAATCCGGCAACCAATAGCTGCTCAGCGCATTGATCTCGACATCGACGCTGGCGGCTTTTTCTATCAATTCGTACTCGCGCGCCTGTGAGTCGACCGCCACCGTCAGATGCAGCCCTGCCGCGACACTCGGCAGGCTGCCGATGCCGGGGATGTTCTGCGGCCAGCCCGCCAGCAACGTATTGCGTCGACTCAGGGCGGCACGGCGCATGCGGCGGATGTGCCGCTGGAAATGCCCGGCGGCCATGAACTCGGCCATCACCGCCTGGGTGCTGACTTCGGAATGCCGGACGTCCACCGCTCGACGTTGAGAAAACGCCTGCACCAGAGCCGGCGGCAACACCAGATAACCCAGGCGCAACGCCGGGAATGCAACTTTGCCAAAGGTCCCGACGTACAAGACCCGGCCCTGCCGATCGAGTGCCGCCAACGGCGCCAGGGGTGCGCCGCTGTAACGGTATTCGCCGTCGTAGTCGTCCTCGACGATCCAGCCTTGGTTGCGCTCCGCCCAAGCGAGTAATTCAAGACGCCGCGCCAGGCTCATTACCACGCCGGTCGGGTATTGATGCGAAGGCGTGACATAGGCCAGTCGACAATCGCTGAGCCGGGCCAGTTCGGTGCAGTCGATGCCCTCGCCGTCCACCGCCACCCCATGCAATTTCGCCCCGGCCACGGCGAACGCATGACCTGCCGCCCGATACCCCGGATTTTCAATCGCCACCCCGTCGCCCGGCTCCACCAGCAGCTGTGCACAAAGGCTAATCCCCTGCTGTGCGCCGCTGGTGATCACTATTTGCTCAGCCGTGCACTGCATCCCCCGCGAACTGCGCAAATAAGCGGCGATCAGGCCGCGCAAGCGCGCATCGCCTGCCGGATCGCCATAACACAGCTGCTGCAAATCCGGTTTACGCCAGAAAGCCGCATTCAGCTTGGCCCACACCTCGAAGGGAAACAGGTCAAACGCCGGAACGCCCACCCGAAAAGCCCGAGGCGGACCGCTGGGCGGCGTGGCCAAATGGTTCTTTTCAACGCGCCCCAGCGCTCCGCTGTGGATAACTTTACTGGATGAAACCACAGGTAAATCCAGCCAATTTGTGGATAAGGCTGTGGGTAACCCTGTTGACAACCCTGTGGATACTTTTGTGGATAGTTTTTTCGTGGGCAACGCCGCTTGAGGCAATTGCGCGACGTAAGTCCCGTCCCCGACACGCCCCTCGATGAAGCCCTCTGCATAGAGCTGATCGTAGGCGCGAACCACGCTGTTGCGGGAAATCGCCAACGCCGCCGCCAAGTCCCGGCTGGCCGGCAATCGAGTGCCACTGGCCAATCGCCCGTCGAGCACCCGCAGGCGCAAGGCCTGATAGAGCTGACGACTAAGCCCCTGACGGCGATCAAGTTCGATACCGGCGGGGTTGAACGATAGGGAAAGCGGCGCTTCGCTCATGGCAATGGACCTATGAAATTGGTCGTTAATGGCTCTTACAACAGACCAATAGCCTGCCTAGGATGGATGCATTCGCCAAGGAATTTTTCCATGTACAACCCCAGCGGCTTTGCCATCAAAGATTTGCATGAACTGCAGCAGCAGATACTCGACACGCGTCTTGCCGTGGTGATTACCCACGACGAGCAAGGCTTGCAAGCCAGTCACCTGCCGTTGTTGTTCAGGCCCGAGCAAGGTCCGAATGGCACCCTGTACGGTCATTTCGCCCGGGCCAACCCGCAATGGAAGGCACTGCAAAACGGTGCCGAAGCGCTGGTCATTTTTGCCGGTGCCGACGCGTACATCAGCCCGGGCTTTTATCCGAGCAAAGCCGAGCACGGCAAAGTCGTACCGACCTGGAACTACGTCGCCGTACACGCTTACGGCACCGCAGAGGTTTTCACCGACGCCGACCGCCTGCTCAATCTGGTCAGTGCGTTGACCGATCGCCATGAAGCCGGTCGCGCCCAACCATGGACAGTCGCTGAAGCACCCGCCGACTACATCGACGGCATGCTCAAGGCCATCGTCGGGTTTGCCCTGCCGATCCAGCGCCTGGAAGGCAAACGCAAACTCAGCCAGAACCGCAGCACCGCAGACATCGCCGGTGTGCGCGAGGGGCTCGCCGCCAGCCCCGACGTGCACGACCAGGCCCTCGCCCACTTGATGCGCTAAGGATTGAACATGAGTCAGATTGAAATCCGCCAGGTCACCGCTGCTGATCACGCTGCGTGGCTGCCGTTGTGGCAAGCCTACCTGCGCTTCTACAACACCGAACTGCCTGAGGCGGTCACGGACAGCACATGGCAACGCCTGCTCGACTCGAATGAACCGACTCATTCGGCATTGGCGTGGAGCGATGGCAAAGCGGTCGGCATGGTGAACTTCATCTACCATCGGTCGAACTGGAGCATCGAAAACTCCTGCTACCTGCAAGACCTGTTGGTAACACCCGAAACCCGCGGCACCGGCGTCGGCCGCAAACTGATCGAATTTGTCTACGCGACCGCCAAAGCGGACGGTTGCTGCAAGGTCCACTGGTTGACCCACGAAACCAACGCCACCGCGATCCAGCTCTACGAGCGCATCGCCGAGCGCCCTGGTTTCATCCAGTTCCGCAAAGCCCTTTAAGGTTCAAGGAGAACGACATGACGACTTCACTCGCAGACTGGAAAGGCGTCCCGGCGCCAACGGTGCAAACCATCGAAGGGCGCTTCATCCGCCTGGAAAAACTCGACCCGGCGCGCCATGGCGACGGTTTGTTCAAAGCCCTGCAAGGTCCGGGCGCCGACCCGAAACTCTGGGATTATTTGCCTTACGGTCCTTTCCCGGAGCGCAGCGTTTTCAACGACTGGCTGAACAATCACGCGGCCAACAGCGACCCGTATTTCTTCAGCGTGATCGACCGTGCCAGCGGCGATGTGCAAGGCATTCTCAGCTTGATGTCCATCGTTCCGTCTCAGGGCCGTATTGAAATCGGCCACGTCACCTTCGGTGCGCCGATGCAGCGCTCGCCGAAAAGTACCGAGGCGGTGTATCTGCTGGCGAAAGAGTCGTTCGCCCTTGGTTACCGGCGTCTGGAGTGGAAATGCAATAACGGCAACGCGCGTTCCAAGTACGCGGCGGAGCGGTTGGGGTTCAGTTTTGAAGGGGTGTTCCGCCAGCACATGGTGGTGAAGGGGCAGAACCGGGATACGGCCTGGTATTCGATTCTGGATTCGGAATGGCCGGTGGTTGGGGCGGGGTTTGAGCGGTGGTTGAGTGATGAGAATCAGACGGGGTCGGGGCAGGTGAAAACTCTGGCTGAGTGTCGCGGGTAAATCAGCGGCGCCTGGACGGACGCCTTCGCGGGCAAGCCTCGCTCCTACGGGATCATACGAACCTGTAGGAGCGAGGCTTGCCCGCGAATGGCATCACACCAATTTCTGGGCAAGCACCGCAATATGCTCCGGCCCAATCCCGCAGCACCCACCCAAATGGCTGGCACCGCGCTCTTTCCAGTCCGCCGCCCAATGCAGGTAGCCCGGCGGGTCCAGATCGTCGCGCAACGGGTCCAGACCGTCATTGGCTGTCGCCTCTTTCGGTTGCGGCGGGAAGGCATTGGCGTACGCGCCGATGTGAATCTTCACCCCCAGACGCTCGAACGTTGCCCGCGCCGCATCAATCGCCGCACCGATCACTTCCGGCTGGCTGCAGTTGAACAGCAACGTCTCGACGCCCAGCTGCGCAGCCACCGCAGCGGCTTCGGCCACAGGTTCGCCGGAACGCAAGCGCGGGACTTCGTCCGTGTCCTCATCCTTCAGGGTAAACGACAGCCAGAACGGCTTGCCGTCCTGCGGCAGACCGGCGTGAATCGCTCGCGCTTCCACGATCGAGCTTTGGGTTTCGGCCAGCCACAGGTCGACATGCGGGGCCAGCCCCTCGACCAGCGGCGCGAGCAATTCCGTCACCCGAGTCGCGTCGAACAAATCCGGCCGATAGGAACCGAACAACGGCGGCAATGAACCCGCCACACGCACCGGTTTGCCCGCAGCGTCCACCGCACGCCTGGCCAACTCCCCGGCCAGCGCCGCGAGGGCTCGACCCTCAGCCACAAAACGTTCTTCGCCAATGTGAAAAGGCACCACCGCATAGCTGTTGCTGGTGATCACGTTCGCGCCGCTTTCGATATAAGCCGCGTGCACCGCCTCGACGGCCTGCGGCGCTTCGCTCAAGGCCAGCGCCGACCATTCCGGCTGTCTGAACGGCGCACCGCGGCGCTGCAACTCACGACCCATGCCGCCATCCAGAATCACTGTGCTTGCTGCGCTCATATGCTTTTCACTCATATGCTTATGAAAATAACTCACTACCAGAGTCGTTCTTATAACTATTTAATACGCACCATCCGGTTAATAACAACCATTTTTTTTAGGGCTCGACTGTGAAACTTCAACCACTACTGGCCCTGGGCCTGACGATTCTGGCTGCCTCCACCCAAGCCTTCGGCGGCGCCACGCTGGACCGCATCGAGCAAAAGAAAGAACTGGTCGGCGTGCTGATGGAAAGCTATCCGCCCTTCTCGTTCCTCAATGACCAGAACCAGCTCGACGGTTTCGACGTTGATGTGGCCAAAGCCGTGGCCAATAAACTCGGGGTCAAATTGCGCCTCGAAACACCTTCCTGGGACGTGATCGCTGCCGGCCGCTGGAGCGGGCGCTACGACATTTGCATCTGCTCCATGACCCCGAGCAAGGCCCGCGCCGAAGTCTTTGATTTCCCGGTCGAGTACTACGCCTCACCCGCGGTGATCGTGGTCAACGCCAAGGACGACAGCATCCACAACGCCAAGGACCTGAGCGGCAAGAAAGTCGGCCTCACCAGTGCTTCCAGCTACGAAAGCTACCTGAACAAAAACCTGGTGATCGAAGGCGCCGAAGACACGCAGTTGCAGTACCCGTTTGAAAACGTGCAGATCGCCCCGTACGACACCGACAACGTGGCGTTCCAGGACCTGGGGCTGGGCGCTGGCGTGCGACTGGATGCGATCCTCACCAACCTGGTCACCGCGCAGCCGCGCCTGACCGAAGACAAACGCTTCAAGCTTGCCGGCGAACCGCTGTACTCGGAGCCAAACTCGGTGGCCATCGAAAAAGGCGATGCACAGTGGGACGCCAAGGTGCGTGACGTCTTCGCGCAACTGAAACAGGACGGCACCCTGAGCAAACTCTCGCAAAAATGGATCGGCGCCGACATCAGCAAATGACTTCCTTTCCCAACCCACCTCAGCCGCCACAACCGGTGGCTGAGTCCCGGCTGCAACGGATCTTCGGTTTTCGCACGCGGCTGTACCTGACCTGGGCGGCAATGCTGGGTCTGTTCGCCAGTTTCTTCCTGAGCTTCGACCTGAAGTTCTCGATCATCCTCGACAAGCTGCCCAACCTGATCGGCCTGCACCTGGCGCCGAACGGCTTTCTGCAAGGCGCGGCGCTGACCCTGTTTTTGTGTCTGTGCTCAATCGTCGCGTCGTCGCTGCTGGGCTTCATCACCGCCCTCGCACGGCTGTCGAAAAGCGCCGTGGCCTTCGGCATTGCAAGTTTCTACGCTTCGTTCTTTCGCGGCACTCCGCTGCTGATCCAGATCCTGCTGATCTACCTCGGCCTGCCGCAACTCGGCATCGTGCCGGGCGCCGTCGTCGCCGGCATCATCGCCCTGTCGCTGAACTACGGCGCCTACCTCAGCGAAATCTTCCGCGCCGGCATCCTCGGCGTCCCCCACGGCCAGCGCGAAGCCTCGCTGGCACTGGGCATGCGTGAAACCGTGATCTTCTGGCGCGTCACCCTGCCGCAAGCCATGCGCACCATCATCCCGCCGACCACCAATCAATTCATCTCGATGCTCAAAGACTCGTCACTGATCTCGGTGATGGGTGTTTGGGAGGTGATGTTTCTGGCGCAGTCGTATGGGCGCTCGAGCTATCGCTACATCGAGATGCTGACGACGGCCGCGGTGATTTATTGGGTGATGTCGATTGGGCTGGAGCTGATTCAGGCGCGGATGGAGCGGCATTATGGGAAGGCGTATTTGAGTCGTAGTTAGCGAAGGACTGCATCTTTCGAACCTGCGCAACCCTTGTAGGAGCCGGCTTGCCGGCGATGGCGATCTCAAGGACGCCATCGCCGGCAAGTCGGCTCCTACAAGTATCTCCAGAGCAATACATCGAGGGCGTCACAGCCTTTGGCTCAACGCGATGAGCTGTGGGTAGACGAGTTTCCAGGCCGTAACAAACAGACCAGTCCTGAAATGCTGTAGGCAAAAACGCTCGCTCATGAAGGCCACTGCGCGATTAGACTTCACGGTTAAATTTTAGCTACAACCGAATGTCCAAGACCCTGCAAAAACGCCGGAAACGCCCGGCATTCAAGGCCTGGGCCTGCCTCCTAAAGTTCGACCTCCTGAAAAACGAGGTCGTACTCAATGCCCAAGCCTTACCCTCATCGCCCGCACCGAATCGCGTTGGCGGTCGCCCTCACACTCGGCAGCATCGAGTTGTCCATGGCTCAGCAAGCAGAGCTCGATACCGTCATCGAAGCCCCCGCCAAGAAGGCTCGTGCAACGCCTTGGCCTAAAAGAGATGACCTTCTGGCGATCAAAAATTTCATTGGCCCTATGTCGCATGCCGCCAACGCCGCTGCGCCTGAGCCGATAGAATCGTCCATTCCGGTGGTATCCGCACCACCGGCTCCAGAACCTGTGGATCTTTACGCAGACCTCTACGAGTTTCCCGAAACTCTCAACGATTCACTCTTACCAAACCTGCCCGAAAAAGTCGCAGAGCGCATCGCCGCCGAACCGGCCATCAATGACCTGTTAGCGACCGGGGAATTGATCCCTGCGACGGAACAGCATAATCAGGCCCACAAGACACCTGACACACCTTCCGAACCGGTAAACGACGACGTCCCGCTCACGTTCGAGGACTTTGCAAAAGCCGACACAACCAAGCGCACTACTGCGTCAGGGCGGTACACAAGCATCGACGGCGTCTCACTGGCGCTAGGAGACGCAAATGACCTGTTGATAATCAACAAGGGCGCCAGCTTTTCAGGGGAAATACAGGGCGGCGACGGGGTGAACGGCATACTCCTGGACTCTTCCGAAGGCGGCGTACTCGGCCAGACCCGTAACTTCCTAGGATTGCGAGTTGCCCGAGGTGCCTGGTCCTTGACCGGCAAAGGTGACTTTGATGTAGGAGCAGAAGTGTTGAACGGTGCGAAGCTGTTCAACATGGGCAGTATCGCGGGTGATGTCGACGTTTTCGAGGGTGGCACCTACGGTGGGCACGGTGAAGTTCGCGACTTGTTCGTAGGGGGCACGTTAATGGTCACTGAGGCGCTGGGGGCGCCACACGTCAAAGGAGACCTGATCCTTACGCGAAACGCCACGCTGTCTTACGCAGTAACCGCTGCCGGTCAAATGCCAACCCTTGTGGTCGACGGTGTTGCGGACCTTTGGAACGCCTCTCTGAATGTCGCTGCACTGCCGGGCAGCTATTCAACCAGCAACGTATACACCCTGCTCCGAGCCAGCAAAGTGGACGGTGAATTCGATCGTGTCACCAGTAATCTGGCGTACCTGACTCCAAAACTATTCCAGTCCGAAACCGAGGTGATGCTGCAATACACTCGCAACGAATTGCCACTGGATGACTTCGCCCTCGACAACAACAGTGAGAACTTTGCCCTGAGTGTTGTGGAGCCTGCCGCCTCGGCAAATGCCGCCATTACTGCCCTGCTCGGTTCGACCGTGGATACTGCGGCCAATGCCCTCGATCAACTCGCTGGTTACAGCACCGCCAATCTCGCCAAGATAACGCTGAACAGCGACGCTCCGGTGAGCGCCAGCATGCTTTCGGCCATGCGTCAGTTGGATGACGCCTATAGCAAACACGGCAGGCGAAGCAGTTCACCTCGCCTGGCTGCCGGTAGCGAAAACGAGGGCAGAGTCTGGCTGCAAGCGCTGGGGCACGGTGGAAAAGTGGATCGTGATTATGACGCCCTACAACATTCCACCAAGGGTCTGGTAATGGGCGCTGATTGGAGAGTTGATGAGGAATGGCGCCTGGGTGTGATCGGCGGCAAATCCGACACACGCCTGGATAGCCGCACACTCGATGGTCGCCTCGATAGCTGGCATTTGGGGGCCTATGCACTGCGCCGGAATGGACCGATGTCGCTTCGTATGGGGCTCTCCCATAGCAGCCACGATGGCAGCACCAAACGTCGAGTAGCCTTCAACGGATTCAGCGACAACCCCAAAGGTCAGTACGACGCCAATACGCAGCAAGCCTTTGCGGAAGTGGGTTACAACGTGGGTCGCGACGTCTATACCATCGAGCCGTTCGCCAGCCTCGGCTATCAGCGCTATCAACGCGACGACTACACGGAAAAAGGTGGGGACGCGACCCTGAAAGTCTTGGGACAAACACGGAACAACGTCAACAGTACCTTCGGTCTGCGCGTGGCGAAGCTCAACACGCTGAACAACGGAATCAAGTTGACCCCACATCTGAGCGCTGGCTGGAAACATACCTATGGAGAGGTCTTAAGCCACACCCGGCAAAAACTGGCGACCGGAGGCACGCGTTTCACCGTGGAAGGTGCGCCGCTGGATCGCAACAGCGTGATGCTCGATGCCGGGCTCGACCTGTCGCTTTCGGCGCGGCATACGCTGGGCGTTGGCGTCACCGGGGAGATCGGCACCGACAGCCGAAATCATGGCGTCACGGGCCAATGGCGAATGACCTTCTAAACCCCATAAATACCGGGCGAAAAAAAAGGGGAGCACATGCCCCCCCGAGGTTTAAAGCGTTGTATCGAGGCTGTTAACTCAGCCTTCGATCTCGATCAGGATTTCGCCCGGGTTGACCCGGTCGCCCTTGGCCACGTGGATGGCGGTGACTTTGCCGGCGATTGCCGCCTGCACTTCGGTTTCCATCTTCATCGCTTCGGTGATCAGCACGGCCTGGCCGGCTTTCACAACGTCGCCTTCCTTGACCAGCACGTCGACGATGTTGCCCGGCATGGTGGTGCTGACGTGGCCCGGTGCCGTGGCTTGTTTGCGCTTGCTGCTGCCGCCGCTGACGAATTCGTTGAGTGGTTCGAACACCACTTCTTCCGGCATGCCGTCGATGGACAGGTAGAAGTGACGCTTGCCTTCAGCCTTGACGCCGACACCGGTGATGTCGACGCGGTAGGTTTCGCCGTGGACGTCGATGACGAACTCGGTCGGCACGCCTTCGCCGCCGGCAGAGGCTACGCCGCCCGCTTCCGGGATCGGCAACAGCACTTCTGGAGTGAGGGTGCCGGCAGCGCGTTCCTCGAGGAATTTGCGGCCGATGTCCGGGAACATCGCGTAGGTCAGCACGTCTTCTTCAGACTTGGCCACGGCGCCGATTTCGGCACGCAGCTTGGTCATTTCCGGCTTGAGCAGGTCAGCCGGACGAACGTCGATCACTTCTTCGCTGCCGATGGCCTGGCGACGCAGTTTTTCGTTTACGGTGCCTGGCGCCTTGCCGTAGCCGCCTTGCAGGTAGAGCTTCACTTCGTTGGTGATGGTTTTGTAGCGCTCGCCGGCCAGCACGTTGAAGAACGCCTGGGTGCCAACGATCTGCGAGGTCGGGGTTACCAGCGGCGGGAAACCGAGGTCTTCACGAACGCGCGGGATTTCGGCCAGTACTTCGCTCATGCGGTTCAGAGCGCCCTGCTCTTTGAGCTGGTTGGCCAGGTTGGAGATCATGCCGCCCGGTACCTGGTTGACTTGCACGCGGGTGTCGACGGCGGTGAATTCGCTTTCGAACTGGTGGTACTTCTTGCGCACGGCGTAGAAGTACAGACCGATCTCTTGCAGCAATTCCAGGTTCAGGCCGGTGTCGAATTCGCTGCCTTTAAGGGCGGCGACCATCGACTCGGTGCCAGGGTGGCTGGTGCCCCAGGCGAAGCTGGAGATCGCGGTGTCGATGTGGTCGGCACCGTTTTCGATGGCCTTCATCTGGCACATCGCAGCCAGGCCAGCGGTGTCGTGCGAGTGAATGAACACAGGCAGCGACTGCTCGGCTTTCAGTGCCTTGACCAGTTCGCCTGTGGCATATGGGGTCAGCAGGCCGGCCATGTCCTTGATTGCCACCGAATCGCAACCCATGGCTTCCATTTGCTTGGCCTGGTTCACGAATGCCTCGATGGTGTGCACCGGGCTGGTGGTGTAGGCGATGGTGCCTTGGGCGTGTTTGCCCGCCGCTTTCACCGCTTCGATGGCCACGCGCAGGTTACGCACGTCGTTCATGGCGTCGAAGATGCGGAACACGTCGATGCCGTTGACCGCTGCCTTGGCGACGAAGGCTTTGACCACGTCGTCGCTGTAATGGCGGTAGCCCAGCAGGTTCTGGCCACGCAGCAGCATTTGCAAACGGGTGTTAGGCAACGCCGCGCGCAGTTGGCGCAGACGCTCCCACGGGTCTTCTTTGAGGAAGCGTACGCAGGCGTCGAACGTCGCGCCGCCCCAGCACTCCAGCGACCAGTAGCCGACTTTGTCGAGCTTGTCGCAGATCGGCAGCATGTCTTCGGTGCGCATGCGGGTGGCGAGCAGCGATTGGTGGGCGTCGCGCAGGATTGTGTCGGTAACGTAGATTTGCTTGCTCATTGTTCTATTCCTCACAGGCCTGCGTGGGCGGCGATGGCGGCGGCGATGGCCAGGGCCAGCTCTTCGGGTTTGCGCTTGATCGAGTAATTGGTCAGTTCAGGGTGGCTTTCAACGAAGCTGGTATTGAACTGGCCGCTACGGAATTCCGGGTTACGCAGGATTTCCTGGTAGTACGCGGCGGTGGTCTTGACCCCTTGCAGACGCATGTCGTCGAGGGCGCGCAAGCCACGGTCCATTGCCTCTTCCCAGGTCAGCGCCCACACCACCAGTTTCAGACACATGGAGTCGTAGAACGGCGGAATGGTGTAGCCGGTGTAGATCGCCGTATCGGTACGCACGCCAGGACCGCCGGGTGCGTAGTAACGGGTGATCTTGCCGAAGCTCGGCAGGAAGTTGTTTTTCGGGTCTTCGGCGTTGATCCGGAATTGCAGCGCGAAACCGCGGTGCTGGATGTCTTCCTGTTTTACCGAAAGCGGCAGGCCGGACGCGATGCGGATCTGCTCACGCACGATGTCGATGCCGGTGATTTCTTCGGTGATGGTGTGTTCCACCTGCACCCGGGTGTTCATCTCCATGAAGTACACCTCGCCCTCGGCGAGCAGGAACTCCACGGTGCCGGCGTTCTCGTAACCCACTGCCTTGGCTGCGCGCACCGACAGGTCGCCGATGTAGGCGCGCTGTTCCGGGGTCAGTTGCGGGCTCGGCGCGATCTCGATGAGCTTCTGGTTGCGACGCTGGATCGAGCAGTCACGCTCGAACAGGTGCACCACATTGCCAAAGCTGTCGCCGAGGATCTGCGCTTCGATGTGTTTCGGGTTGACGATGCATTTTTCCAGGAACACTTCCGCCGAACCGAAGGCCTTGGTGGCTTCGGAAATGACCCGAGGGAATGCTTGTTCAAGTTCTTCTCGGCTGTCGCAGCGGCGGATACCACGGCCACCACCACCGGAAGTCGCCTTGAGCATCACCGGATATCCGATGCGGTCGCCTTCGACCAAGGCTTCGGCGATGTCCGCGACGTTGCCCTCGGTACCCGGGGTGACGGGTACGCCAGCCTTGATCATGCTGCGACGGGCTTCAGTCTTGTCGCCCATGCGGCGAATCACTTCAGCCGATGGACCGATGAACTTGATGCCGCGTTCTGCGCAGATATCTGCCAGCTCAGCGTTTTCCGAGAGGAAACCGTAGCCGGGATGCAACGCATCACAACCGGTTTCTACTGCCAGATTCACCAGCTTGCGCGCATTCAGGTAACCGGCCAGAGGCTCGGCACCGATGCTGTGGGCTTCATCCGCACGCTTCACATGCAAGGCATGGCGGTCGGCGTCGGAATAGATCGCAACCGAGCGAATGCCCATCTCGGCGCAGGCTCGCACGATTCGTACGGCAATCTCACCACGGTTGGCGATCAGGATCTTTGTTATCACTTGGAGTTTCCCTTGAGCCGGTGGTACCCACGACCTGCTAGACCAGGTCGACGCGTGACCAAATGTTTCAATTCAGTCGCAGGCCCACACTAGCCCCCGCAAGGGATTAACAAAAATGATTAATTATTGGGTCAGGCATAAGTAAAGACTTATAGTTGATGCATCAGCCTGCGGCAGGAGCTTTCAGATAATGCGTAAGTCATTGATGCGTATGACATTGCGTCAATTGCAGATCTTCAATGAGGTCTGTGATTTACGGTCTTACAGCCGTGCGGCGGACGAAATGTCGCTCACACAACCTGCCGTGAGCCTGCAGATTCGTCAACTTGAGGAGCTGATTGGTCAGCCTTTGTTCGATTACGTCGGCAAAAAACTCTACATGACCGAAGCGGCTGAAGCGCTTCAGCGGGCCAGCCGGGATATTTTTGGGCGCCTGGAAAACCTCGACATGCAGCTGTCGGACATGCAGGGATCACTGCAGGGGCAACTGAAACTGGCGGTGGAATCCAGCGCCAAGTATTTCGTACCGCACCTGTTTGCCGCGTTCAAGCGCCAGCATCCGGAAGTGAATCTGCAACTGACGGTGGTCAACCGTGGGCAAGTGATCCGCCGTCTCTCCGACAACCGCGACGACCTGGTGATCATGTCCATGGTGCCACAGGACATGGGGCTGGAGTTTCTGCCGTTCCTCAACAATCCGATCGTGGCCGTGGCGCCGCCGGATCATCCGCTGTGCCATATGGGACCGTTGCGCTTGCAGGACCTCGAACCCTACACGCTGCTACTGCGCGAACCCGGCTCGGGGACGCGACTGGCGTGCGAAGAGTATTTCAAAGAGAAGCGCGTGCATTTCAACCAGACCCAAGAGGTCGCATCGGCCGAAGCTCAGCGCGAATGTGTGCTGGCGGGTCTGGGCGTCGCGCTGTTGACGCGCCACGCCCTGAACCTGGAGTTGGCGACCGGCGGACTGATCGAGTTACCGGTCGAAGAACTGCCACTGTTTCGCAGCTGGTGCCTGGTGCAGGCCAAGGCCAAACGTCTGTCGCCGGTGGCCCACGCATTCCTTGCGTTTATCCGCAGCGAACGGGTGCAGATCAGCGCCCTGGTTGAGCGTTTCGACGGGAAGTTGCGGGAGCTGCCTGCCAGTAGTTGAGTTCCAGCTCGGGAAAATCACCGATCTCGGCCAGCAACTGGCGGCGTTCGCAGCGATCTTCGATAGCGCGGCGGAATTCCATGCGGCGCTGGTCTTCTTGCTGACGACGGGTTTTGACGGCGCTGTTGCGTTCTTCGTAGGGCTGGGCCATTTCGAGTCTCCCAAGGCGATTACGGGAGTTACAGGATGGGCGCGAGGGATGACGGTTTGGCGGCTTGTGCGTTACAGGCAGATGAAAGTTATCGGATTTGAAAACGCCTTCGCGGGCAAGCCTCGCTCCTACAGGTTTGCATTGTTTGTAGGAGCGAGGCTTGCCCGCGAAGACGCCCTCAAGACGAATCAGTCGTCCAGGGCTTTCACCGATTTGGGCGACAACCGCAAGCTGCGCAGGCTGCGCTTGACGCTCTTGAGGTGGTTGACCAGGCTCGGCCCGCGCGCCATGGCTACGCCCATCGCCAACACGTCGATCACCACCAAATGGGCGATGCGCGAGGTCAGCGGTGTATAGATTTCGGTGTCTTCATGCACGTCGATGGCCAGGTTGACGGTCGACAGCTCGGCCAACGGTGTCTGGCTCGGACACAAGGTGATAAGCGAGGCACCGCTTTCACGCACCAGATTCGCGGTAATCAACAGATCCTTGGAACGCCCGGACTGGGAAATGCAGATCGCCACGTCAGTCGGCTTCAAGGTGACCGCCGACATCGCCTGCATGTGCGGGTCGGAATACGCGGCCGCCGTCAGCAGCAACCGGAAGAATTTGTGCTGGGCATCCGCCGCCACCGCGCCTGACGCGCCAAAGCCATAAAACTCGACACGCTGGGCCTGGGACATCAGCGATACCGCGCGCTGCAACTCCACCGGGTCGAGCTTCTCGCGAACCTCCATCAGGGTGTGCAGTGTGGTGTCGAAAATTTTCAGGCTGTAATCGGCGACCGAATCGTCTTCATGGATCGCGAACTGGCCGAAGCTCGCACCAGCCGCCAGGCTTTGCGCCAGCTTCAGTTTCAGATCCTGAAACCCGGAACAACCGATGGCGCGGCAGAACCGCACGATGGTCGGCTCGCTGATGCCCACGCTGTGGGCCAGGTCGGCCATGGAGCTGTGCATCACCGCCGCCGGGTCAAGCAGCACGTGGTCGGCGACCTTGAGCTCCGACTTGCGTAACAGGTGGCGTGACTGGGCGATGTGTTGCAGCAGATTCAAGGGGCTGGACTCTTTGTTATTGGCAGGCGCCGGGGATGTAGCAAGCTTGTAGTTATACTACAAGAATCGGCTTTTTGCCTGCTCAATGCGCAACCGAATCCCTCGTTTTCAGGCGTGCGCGCTTCATGTAGCACTCATTATCAGAGCGGCAACGCAACCGAAGCACACCCTTAGGCTAACAACCCTCCCTGATCGACTCACTCAAAGTAGCAGGGCCTTAGTTGCTATAAGAGCAAAAAAACAAAACACTCAAACTTACAAATGCAAATAACAACCCTCTTCCAAAAACAACTTCACCTAGTTACCTTGATCGTGCAGGAAGCAATCAAACTTAATTAAAGGAGTTACACACTATGAGCATTAAAACCAAAGACTGGACCGCACAAATTGACCGTATGCCTGGCGCAGCTTCTTTCCGCGCTTTCGGCACCGTAACCGTTGCACACACAGGCATTACCCCCAAGCTGGTAATGACCGATCTTCAGGATAAATCCTTTGATCTGCGACTGGAGTTGATTCTTGAAAACTCCAACGAAATTTCACTGCAAGTTGAAACAGACAAAGTTGTCGAATATAAAGCACTGGGGGACTCTAATGTTTCCGGCGTGAGCATCTTTTATAAAGGTGAAAAAATTCACCACATCGATAAAGTTCTGATTACAAACTAAGTCTATAAACACCTTCCCGTCATTTTAGTGGCGGGAAGGTGTGATTGTGCGACACACCTTCAGTAGGCGGATTGCGCTCGCAGAAGGTCCGCCAACCCACCCGCTTCTATCGGGCGACTGATCAAATACCCCTGCACTTCATCGCAGCGCTCAGCCTGCAAAAACTCAAGCTGCTCCGACCGCTCCACGCCTTCAGCCACCACCTTCAACGACAACCCGTGGGCCATCGCAATGATCGCCCGGGTGATCGCCGCATCCACGCTCCCCTCCCCCAGGCCGCGAATGAATGCCTGATCAATCTTCACGTAATCCACCGGAATGCGCTTGAGGTAGCTCAGGGACGAATAGCCGGTGCCGAAATCGTCGATGGCCAGCTTCACCCCAAGATCACGCAGCTGCTGGAACGTCGCGATGATGTGCTCAACGCTGTCCAGCAACTGGCTTTCGGTAAGCTCCAGTTCGAGGTAGTGCGGCGCCAGCCCGGTTTCTTCCAATACCTGACGCACCAGACTGACCAGCTTGCCCTGGCGCAATTGATGCACCGACAAATTGACCGATACCCGAATCGGTTCCAGCCCCTGACGCTGCCATTCGCAGGCCTGCCAGCACGCCTGTCGCAACACGAACTCGCCGATCGGGCCGATCAGCCCGGTTTCCTCGGCCAGGCCGATGAAGTCCGACGGCGGCACGCGGCCCATGGTCGGGTGATCCCAGCGCACCAATGCCTCGGCGGCATTCAGCCGGCCTGTGGCGAGGCAAAGCTTGGGTTGGTAAAACACTTTCAGTTGTTTTTCTTCGATGGCTTTACGCAGCTGGTTTTCCAGCTGCAAGCGCTCAAGCGTGCTGGCTTGCAGACTGTCGGTGTAGAACTGGAAATTGTTGCCGCCCAAGTGTTTGGCATGTTGCATGGCCATGTTCGACTGACTCACCAGCGCGGAGATTTCCCGTGCGTTGTCCGGCAACATGCTGATGCCCATGGACGCGCTGACCACCAGCTCATGCCCCTCGACGGTCACCGGCAAACGCAGCTTGGCCGACAGGCGAGTCGCCACCCGCGCCAGGCTCGAAAGGTTGCCGTAAGCGTCGAACAGCACGGCGAACTCATCGCCGGACAATCGGGCGATGGTGTCTGCTTCCGGCAGTGCGTTGACCAGCCGCCGGGCCATTTTCTGCAACAGCTGATCGGCGATTTCATGGCCAAGGCTGTCGTTGAGCAACTTGAAGCGATCAAGATTGATGTGCAACAACGCCAGACTGCGCCCGCCCTGGCGCACGCGCTGATGGGCTTCACGCAACCTTTCGCGGAACAACGAACGGTTGGCCAGGCCAGTCAGTTCATCGTAGTGCGTCAGGTAGCGCATGCGCTCTTCGGATTCGCGCCGCGCCGAGAGATCGGCGAAGAAGCCGACGATATGGCTGACATTTCCCCGCGTATCGCGCACGGCGTTCAATTGCAGCCATTGCGGATACAGCTCGCCGTTCTTGCGCGTTTCCACCAGCTCGCCCTGCCAGCTGCCGTGTTGCTCCAGCGCCTGATGAATCGCCCCGTAGTGGCGACGGGCATCGCGACTACACGGCAGCTCCACGACGTTGCGCCCGAGCATGTCGTCGATGTCGTAGCCCGTTAAGCGGCTGAACGCCTGGTTTACCGCGATAAGTGCGTAATTCGGATCGAAAATCATGATGCCTTCGCTGGCGGCCTCGAACACCGTCGCCGCCAGTTGCTGCTGGGCTTCCAGCATCTTGCTGGCACTGATGTCGCGGCGGGTGCCGACCATACGGATCACCCGACCGCCGTCACTGCGCTCCACCGCTCGACCGCGGTCCTCGATCCAGACCCAATGACCATCGCCATGGCGCACGCGGTATTCGATCTGATAGTCCTCGCTGCGGCCCTTCAGGTGCTCGACCAGTGCGCGCCTCAGCGACGGCAAGTCCTCGGGATGCAGGCGCGGCTTGAGGTGACGCAGCATGGCCGTCACGAATTCCGGCTCCAGGCCGAACAACTCCTGAATATGGGTGTGATGGACTTCGTCGGTTTGCAGGTTCCAGTCCCACAGCCCCAGTTCACTGGCCTTCAACGCCAGCGCCAGGCGCGCCTCGCTTTTGCTCAGGGCCTGGTTGGCAGCATCCAGCTCCAGGCTGCGCTGGGCGACGCGGCTTTCCAGCCCAATCTGAATTTCTCGCAACTCGTCTTCGGCACGACGGCGCTGATCGATTTCTTTGGCAAGATCATGGTTCAACTGGTCGCTACGGCTCTGGGCCTGCTGCAAGTGCTCGATCAATGCCTGATTCTGGAAGCGGCGCAACAACCCGCGATCAATCAGCCGATTGACCTGCCAGGCGACCACGCTCAACGCTCCCAGCAAAATCAGGCCGAACCAGCCCCAGCCCTGCTCCTGCTCGTCACCGCCCCAGAACAGGTAGGCGATGGCCGGTAACAGGCACGGCAAGGTGAAGGACAGGAAGGCTGGCAGGCTGACGGCATAAGCGACGCTGGCCGAGAGGGCTGCCGCGCCGATCAGGCCGAACACCCAGGCTTGCTGGATGAAATTGTCGGCGGGCACCAGGGCAATGCCGGCGCCGGCCAGGGTCAGGCCGGTCATGGCCGAACCGAGCAAAAACATGCGACGCCAGACCGGATGGGCCTGGCGATTGGGAATGGCCGAATCGAAAGCGGCGACCTGAATCACCCGCAGCGCCACCAGCGACAACAGCCACACCAGCCAGACGCTGACCAGGAAGTAGCGCTGCGGACTCCAGAGTAATCCCGCACACACCAGGCCATTGATCAGCATGAACAGCGTCGGCAGCAGCGAGCCTTGATAAAGCAGGCGCGTGCGCTCGACCGCCATTTCCATGGCGTACTGTTTGCGGATAACCCGGGGCTCCACAGTGGGGCCCGACAGGTCGGAGCTGAGGGTCATAGGCAATGTTCTTGTTCTTATAATGATGAGCATGAGCCCGAAACGTGGACGGAGCATACACAAGCCAATGCCCTTACCAAACTGCTCCAGATCATAATTTCTGCAAAAGTCCGGAGCCCTTTTACCCCCTGAAAACGCTGGAAGCGAGCCCCACCAACGCCTGCAGCCAGTGACCGACCGGTCGTCCTTCGCGTATCTTTCATCGGCTAAAGCAAAGCGGGGTTTGCCCGGTGTGGCGCCGCCCCCTAGAATGCCCCGATGCGCGATGATCTCTCCCTTCTGCTGAACTCCCTCAACGATGCCCAACGCCAGGCCGTAGCTGCCTCCGTGGGTCGTCAGTTGGTCCTGGCCGGTGCTGGTTCCGGTAAAACCCGAGTGCTGGTGCACCGTATCGCCTGGTTGATCCAGGTCGAAAACGCCTCGCCCCACTCAATCCTGTCGGTGACCTTCACCAACAAGGCCGCTGCCGAGATGCGTCATCGCATCGAGCAGTTGATGGGTATTAACCCAGCCGGCATGTGGGTCGGCACTTTCCACGGCCTGGCGCACCGCTTGCTGCGGGCGCACTGGCAGGAAGCCGGCCTGAGCCAGACCTTCCAGATTCTCGACAGCGACGACCAGCAACGCCTGGTCAAACGCGTTATTCGCGAATTGGGTCTGGACGAGCAACGCTGGCCGGCCCGTCAGGCCCAGTGGTTCATCAACGGGCAGAAAGACGAAGGTCTGCGTCCGCAACACATTCAAGCCAGCGGCGACCTGTTCCTGGCCACCATGCGCAGCATTTATGAGGCCTACGAGGCCGCGTGCCTGCGCGCTGGTGTGATCGACTTCTCCGAATTGCTGCTGCGCGCCCTCGACCTGTGGCGCGATCACCCGGGTTTGCTGGCGCACTATCAGAAGCGCTTCCGGCACATCCTGGTGGACGAGTTCCAGGACACCAACGCCGTGCAGTACGCCTGGCTGCGACTGTTGGCCAAGGGTGGCGACAGCCTGATGGTGGTGGGCGACGACGATCAGTCGATCTACGGCTGGCGCGGCGCGAAAATCGAGAACATCTATCAGTACTCCGACGATTTCCCGGACGCCGAGACCATTCGTCTGGAGCAGAACTACCGCTCCACCGCCGGCATCCTCAAGGCAGCCAACGCCCTGATCGCCAACAACACCGGGCGCATGGGCAAGGAGCTGTGGACCGACGGCGGCGAAGGCGAAGCGATCAATCTGTACGCGGCGTTCAACGAACACGATGAAGCACGCTACGTGGTGGAAACCATCGAAAGCGCGCTGAAAACCGGCTTGGCTCGCAGCGATATCGCGATTTTGTACCGCTCCAACGCCCAATCGCGCGTTTTGGAAGAAGCCTTGCTGCGCGAGCGCATCCCGTACCGCATCTATGGCGGTCAGCGCTTCTTCGAGCGGGCTGAAATCAAGAACGCCATGGCTTACCTGCGCTTGCTGGAAGGACGTGGCAACGATGCAGCACTGGAGCGGGTGATCAACGTTCCGGCACGCGGCATCGGCGAAAAAACCGTTGAAGCGATTCGCGACCATGCGCGCCACAGTGATGTGTCGATGTGGGAAGCCATGCGCCTGCTGGTTGCCAATAAAGGCCTGACCGGTCGCGCAGCGGGTGCGCTTGGCGCGTTTATCGAGCTGATCGAGAACCTCGCCGCCAAGTGCATGGAAATGCCGCTGCACCTGATGACCCAGACCGTCATCGAGCAGTCCGGTCTGATTGCCTATCACGAAGCGGAAAAAGGCGAAAAAGGCCAGGCTCGGGTAGAAAACCTTGAGGAACTGGTCAGCGCCGCACGCAACTTCGAAAACGCTGAAGAAGACGAAGACCTGACCCCACTGGCGGCGTTCCTCGGTCACGCGTCGCTGGAGGCTGGCGATACTCAGGCCGACGAGCACGAAGACAGCATTCAGCTGATGACTTTGCACAGCGCCAAAGGCCTGGAATTCCCTTACGTGTTCCTGGTGGGCATGGAAGAAGGCCTGTTCCCGCACAAGATGAGCCTGGAAGAGCCGGGTCGTCTTGAGGAAGAACGTCGTTTGGCCTACGTCGGCATTACCCGGGCGATGCAGAACCTGGTGATGACCTATGCTGAAACCCGACGTCTGTATGGCAGCGAAACCTACAACAAGGTCTCGCGTTTCGTACGTGAAGTGCCGAAAGGCCTGATTCAGGAAGTGCGCCTGTCCAACAGTGTCAGCCGCCCGTTTGGCGGCGGCCAGCAGCAGAGCTCCAGCAGCCTGTTTGGCGGCAGCGAGATCCCGGACACCGGGTTCAGCCTCGGTCAGACCGTACGGCATTCGGTGTTTGGCGACGGCGTGATCCTGAACTTCGAAGGTGCCGGCGCGCAGGCCCGGGTGCAGGTGAACTTCAGCGAAGGCAGCAAGTGGCTGATGTTGGGCTACGCCAAACTGGAAGCGGTCTAAGGGCTATCGGCTTTTCTGTAGGAACGAGCCTGCTCGCGAATGAAGGCGCCGCGGTTTATCCGGAAAACCGTGGTGCGGCTATCGCGAGCAGGCTCGCTCCCACAGGGGGTTGTGGTTAATCCACTTGGGCAGGTTGATCTTATAAAGGCGAAATCATGGGCTCAGGCTTCTTTTCTTCCTGGACATTCTGGGCCCTGATGTCGGCAGCTTTTGCCGCCATGACCGCGATTTTTGCCAAAATCGGCATCGAAAACGTCAACTCCGACTTCGCCACGTTGCTGCGCACCGTGGTGGTGTTGGTCAGCCTGGCCTTGATTTTGTACGCCACGGGCCAATATCAGTCATTAGGATCGATCTCGGCCAGGAGCTACTTGTTCCTGCTGCTGTCGGGACTGGCCACCGGCGCCTCGTGGATCTGCTACTTCCGCGCATTGAAACTGGGGCCGGCCTCGCTGGTCGCTCCGGTGGACAAACTCAGTGTGGTGCTGGTGGCGGTGCTCGGCGTGATCTTGCTGGGTGAAAAACTCGACCTGCGCCAATGGGGCGGAATCGGCCTGATCACGGCCGGTGTGGTCATGCTTGCGCTACGACGCTAGGCCCCTTCCTACAGAACCTATCCACTCGTCCTACGGACCAAAGTTAACAGGCCTTATTGCCCTGACTGAAGCTGAACACGACCTGTCAGGCAAAAGCCCGAAACACTCTGCCGCTAGCCAGTAACACTTCAGCTGTGCAACATGGCGCGCGTGCCATCCACAAATGGGAATTCCCTTTATGAAACGTTTTCTTAGCATCGCCATGGCGTTGTGCATCGGCCTGACGATGAGCCTCGACGCCAACGCCAAGCGCTTTGGTGGCGGCAAGAGCTCCGGCGCTGCGCCGACTCACCAGACCAGCCAAATGGCTCCTTCTTCTGCTGCAGGTGGCGCTGCTGCCACTGCGGGCGCGGCCGGTGCCGCTGGCGCTGCCGCCAAGGCCGGCGGTGCTTCGCGCTGGCTCGGCCCTCTGGCCGGTATCGCGGCCGGTGGCCTACTGGCTTCCATGTTCATGGGCGGCGGCTTCGAAGGCATGCAGATCTTCGACATCCTGATCATGGCCGTCATTGCCTTCCTGGTCTTCCGTTTCATCGCCGCTCGTCGTCGCAAGCAACAGGAGCACCTGGCTCCGGCTGGCGCCCCGATGCAGCGTGAAGTGTTCGAGCAGAAACCAAGCGCCATGGGTTCGATCTTCGGTGGTTCGGCCGCTCCGGCTGCCGCCCGTCCGGTCATCAACGCGCCAGCCTGGTTCAATGAAAAGAACTTCATTGAAGCGGCCCGCAACCACTTCCAGTCCCTGCAGCAACACTGGGACGCCAACGAAATGGACAAGATCGCCGAGTTCGTGACCCCGCAGCTGCTTGAGTTCCTCAAGCGCGAACGTGCCGATCTGGGTGAGGGTTTCCAGTCCACCTACATTGATAACCTCAATGTTCAACTGGATGGCGTCGATGATCGCACCGACAAGACCATCGCCACCCTGACCTTCAGCGGCGTGTCGAAAACCTCGCGTTTCGACCAGGGCGAAGTGTTCAGCGAAAGCTGGAACATGGAACGTCCACAGGGTGAAAACCAGCCTTGGCTGGTTGCCGGTATCCGCCAGAACGGCTGAACCGACCTGCGTTAAATGTGTCGCAACAAAAACCCCGGCCTCGGCCGGGGTTTTCTATTTCACGGTTGCATCTATAGCGAGCTACTGTATAAACCGCCCCAACTAAACCGCGCCATACAAGCAAGAGGATCCCGGACGTGGAAGAAATCATCGAACAACTGCGTGAAGCCAACGAACCGGTACCGGTCCCCTTGGAGCTGCCCGACGAAGATCTGCTGGTCGAAATCGAAGAACAACTGTTCATCGACATCCCATTTGTTTTCAGAGAATTTTTGCTGACCGTCAGCGACGTGGTCTACGGCAGCCTGGAGCCGGTGACCGTCACCGACCCGCAATCCCACACCTACCTGCCGGACGTTGCTGCCAACGCCTGGGACGCCGGTGTCGATCGCAGCCTGATCCCGATCTGCCAGGACGGTGACGACTACTACTGCGTCGAAGAAGACGGCACTGTAGTGCTGTGGCAAGCCGAAGAAGAGCTGATCGCCGAAGAAACCTGGGAATCGGTGTGGCACTGGGCGCGAGACGTCTGGCTGGAAAGCTGAGCCGTCTGACGCGCCGCGTGGTCAATGCCCCGAAGATTCCTTGTGATTGTCCAGGGTTTCCAGCAAGGCCACCTGCATCCGCGTGTGCACGCGGATGAACCAGCGCCAGAGCAGCGCCGCCACGGCGGCCGCGACCACGACAATCAGCACCAGCAACTTGTTGGTCGGCAGAATACTGGCCGACAAGGCTGCCAACAGCAGGAAGATCACCAACAGCGAAAGGATCGGGATCACCTCGGCGATCACCCGACGCACTCGCTGCGTGTGACGGCCGGCCATCTCCGGTTTCACGCCCATCTCCGCCAACAACATCGACAGCGCCTTGAGCTTGCGATAGGCGGCGATCAGGAACGGCAGCGACAACAGCAATGCCCCTCCCCAGATCAACGCCTTCTGCCAGCTCGGGTCGCTGATCCAGTCCTGCAAATAGGGAGACATTCGCTCGGCAAAAAAAGCGCCCGAGAAGAAAATCGCAATCACCAGCGCCAGATTGACCCCCACCTGCAACAGAATCCTCCGGATCATCGACGCCAGTAGCGCACCCTCGCCTTGAGGCTGGATGCTGCGCAGCCATTCGCCATACATCCCCAATACGCGGCCCAACCGCTGCGGCATCACGCCAGCCAGTTTGAACGACAGCGGATCAGCCGCGCGGATCAGATACGGCGTCAGCAGCGTAGTGATCACCGACACCGCCACGGCGACCGGGTACAGGAAGTTGCTGGTGACCTGCAGGGTCATCCCCAGTGCCGCGATGATGAAAGAAAATTCGCCAATCTGCGAAAGCCCCATTCCCACGCGCAGTGAGGTGCGTCCGTCATTGCCAGCGATAAAGGCTCCGAGGCCACAGGACAGCATCTTGCCGAGTACCACCGCGACGGTAATGACTGCGATTGGCCAGGCGTATTGCAGCAGGATCATCGGGTCGAGCATCAGCCCGATGGCGACGAAAAAGATCGCACTGAACAGGTCGCGAACCGGCTCGATCAGTCGCTCGATCTTCAGCAATTGCCGCGACTCGGCCATGATCGCGCCAATCAGGAACGCGCCGAGCACCATGCTGTATTCGAGCTTGACCACCAACAGGCAGAAGCCGAAACACAGGCCCAGCACGGTGATCAGCAGCATCTCGTTGCTTTCGAATTTGGCCACGTAGGCCAGCAGGCGCGGCACCAGCAGAATCCCGATTACCAGCGCGACGATCATGAACAGCGAGAGCTTGCCGACCGTGGAAAACACTTCGCCGGAACTGACCGTGCCACTGACCGCGATGCTCGACAGCAAGGCGATGATGCCGATGCCGAGGATGTCCTCGACGATCAATACGCCGAAAATCAGCTGCGCGAAACGCTCGTTTTTCATCTTCAGGTCATTGAGTGCCTTGACGATGATGGTGGTCGATGAGATGGCCAGGATCGCGCCAAGGAACAGCGAGTCCATGGTGTTCCAGTCGAACCAGCGGCCGATTTCGTAGCCGATCCAGATCATCAGCACGATTTCCAGGAACGCCGCGATAAACGCCGTGGCGCCGACCTTGAACAGTTTGCGCAGGCTGAACTCCAGGCCCAGGCAGAACATCAGGAAAATCACCCCGAGTTCGGCGAGGGTCTTGATGGTTTCTTCGTCGTGGATCAGGCCGAAGGGTGGCGTGTGCGGGCCGATGATGAACCCGGCGACGATGTAGCCGAGGACGACCGGTTGTTTGAGGCGGTGAAACAGTACGGTCACCACGCCTGCGACCAGCATGATCACTGCCAGATCCTGAATAAAACTGATGGCATGCATGGCGTGGGGCTCCTTAAGGTCGACTTTCGGAGGTTAACACCGCGACTTCCGTCAGAAAGGCGGTGCAATATATGGAAACAGATCGATCCGGCGTGACGGCGATCACCCGCCCGGCGTCCCGATAACTGTGGTTTGAAAAAACCGAACAGGCACCCGCAGAGGTGCACTCCTCCGAAACCTGCCTTGAACCGTGAGAACGTTATGGAACCCGGAAACGCCCAGCTGTCGATGACGGTACTGATGACTCCCGACATGGCCAACTTCTCTGGCAATGTCCACGGCGGCACCTTGCTCAAGTACCTGGACGAAGTGGCCTACGCCTGCGCCAGCCGCTATGCCGGCCGCTACGTGGTGACCCTGTCGGTGGATCAGGTGATTTTTCGCGAGCCGATCCATGTCGGCGAACTGGTGACCTTCCTGGCGTCGGTCAACTACACCGGCAACACCTCCATGGAGGTCGGCATCAAGGTGGTGACCGAAAACATCCGCGAGCGCTCGGTGCGCCACACCAACAGCTGCTTCTTCACAATGGTTGCGGTGGATGACGACCGTAAACCCGCCGCCGTGCCGCCGCTGCAACCGCAGAACAGCGAAGACAAACGCCGCTACATGCAGGCCCAGCAGCGTCGACAGATTCGTCAGGAGCTGGAAAAGCGGTATCAGGAGATCAAGGGCGACGCCTGATACATTTGGCCGTTAAATCGCATTCGCGGGCAAGCCTCGCTCCTACAGGGATCGCATACAAACTGTAGGAGCGAGGCTTGCCCGCGAAGCTTTTAAAGGCTGATCGCGGTGGCTTCAAACCGCACGCGCGGATGCGCAATCCGGTCCTGCGCCCGCACCAGCTCCAACTCGTAACTGGCGCACGCCTGGGTCTCCAGCAGCACTTCATGCACCGCCGACGCAGCAAATTCGAACGCCGCCACCAGGCTGTCGCCCAGCAGTACACGCGCCAGAAACAGGCCGGATGTCAGGTCGCCAACGCCCACCGGCTGACGCGGAAACGCCAGCATTGGACGTCGCAGGTGCCAGCTGCCTTCGCTTGTCACCAGCAACATCTCGAACACATCCTCCGGTTTGCCGGGATAGGCCAGATGCTTGACCAGCACCGCCTGCGGACCGCGTGCCAGCAACGCTTTCGCCATGGCCAGGCAATCGAACAGCGACTGCGGCTTGCGGCCCGAGAAGCTGTCCAGCTCAAGTTGGTTCGGGCACATGAAGTCCGCCATGGCTGCCGCTTCCTCCAGCAGAAAATCGCTGACTTCGGCCGGTACGCTGCAACCCTTTTCTGGATGGCCCATCACTGGGTCGCACAGATACAGTGCCTTGGGATTCATCGACTTGATACGCGCCACGCCCGTCAGGATCGCCCGGCCCTGGGCTGCACTGCCGAGGTAACCGGACAACACCGCATCACAATTGCCCAGCTCGCCAATCGCTGCGATGCCCTCGACCAATTCGGGAATCTGCTGCGGTGCCAGCACGTCGCCCGCCCATTGCCCGTATTGGGTGTGGTTGGAGAACTGCACGGTATTGAGCGGCCAGACATTCACCCCGACCCGCTGCATCGGGAAAACCGCGGCGCTGTTGCCAGCGTGGCCGAACACCACGTGGGACTGAATGGCGAGCAGATGGGGCGTACGTTTCATGCGGTGAGTTTTCCGTAAACCGATTGAAATTCAAGCCGCGCAGTATGCGACTAAACGCAGCCTGTACGACAGGCCGGCGACGCAGTTAAGCTGACACTATCTAGTTGGAGCAACCTGTTGATGCTGACCCTCGGAAATATCTTCGTGTTGATGCTGCTCGCCACCGGCGGCGCGTGGCTGTGGCACAACCACGGCTTGCGCGAGCGCGCGCTGGAACGGGTCAAGCTGCACTGCGTCAAGCTCGGCATCGAGTTGCTGGACGGCAACGTGGCGCTGAAAAAAATCGCCTTCATCAAGGATGCCAACGGGCGGCGACGCCTGGCCCGCGTGTATAACTTCGAGTTCACGGTGACTGGTGAAACCCGCCACAACGGCACCATCACCCAGTTCGGCGCCCACAGCGCGCAGATCGAACTGGCGCCCTACCCGATGCCGTTCGACGACACGCCTCCGGTGGTCGACGTGGCGAAGCCTCGCGCTGAAGTGATTGAGCTTAGTCAGTGGCGGCAAGAACACACAAAATGGCGTCCTTAATTCAACCGACAGTCGGCCAGTGCGCTCTGCAATGAATCAACCTGTTGCGGCTCGCTGAAGATCAGCTCGATTCGCGAATCCCGGCGCCATTCACTGGGCTGCCACGCCAATGGCGAGTTATCCAGGGCATTCGCTGAAACCCAGCCGTCGCTGCTGTGGATAACCAGCTTCGCCCGCCGCCACGCAAGGCTTTCAAGCCATCGGCCAACGCGCGCGGAATCGAATGTCTGGCTCGGATGCCAGCGCCAGCCAATGCTCCAGCCCCCCTCCTGCTCCTGACTCAAGCAAATCGGCACCTCGGGATCGGTCCAGACGGTCGGCATCTGCGCCATTCCTTTGGGTTGGATGAAGTTATCCACACCCGCCACAGCCTTCGCCTCCAGGCCGGGCAACTCGCTCAATGGCAACCGGGCCTGCTGTGTCCAGTACACGCGACGCGCCGGCAACTGCGCAACGATTCGCTGCCGATCGCCTGTGTCGAGGTTTTCCGACTTGTTCAGCAGCAACAACCCGGCGCTGCCCAACGCCTCCTGCTGCGTCACAGGCAGCGGTTTGCCGGCTGCCAGCGCTTGGGCATCCAGCACCAGCACGCTGGGCTGGACGGCCAGCACACCCAACCACGGCGCCTCTTGCAGTTGCCTGAGCAACTGCGCCGGATGGCCCAGCCCGGACGGCTCGATAAACAACCGATCCGGCCGCGCCTTGCGCAGCAAACGTCCGAGGCCAATCTGAAACGGCGCACCATTGACGCAACACAAACAGCCCCCGGCCACTTCGCCCAGTGCGATACCATCGGCGTCCCGGGTCAGCAACGCAGCGTCTAGGCCGATCTGGCCGAACTCGTTGATCAACACCGCCCAGCGCTCGTTCGCCGGCCGCTGCGCCAACAGATGCTTGATCAAACTGGTCTTGCCTGCGCCCAAGGGGCCGGCAATGACGTGCGTTGGAATGTTCTGCAACATGGTCGGTGTTTTCTGAGGAGGTAAAGGATGCGGTTGATTGGCTGGACGTTGCTTCTGGCGCTGGTTTGCGGCGAGGCGCTGGCTCAGGCTTGCGTAGTACATAGCACGGCTGAGCGACTCGACGTGAAAGTCTGCCAGCAGAACCGCAACATCCCGGAAAAGCTCTTCGCCGACGGGTTCTGCCAGCCCAGCCTTGCTGGCCAGAAAGTCGACGTGCAATACGTCGACCAATGCCCCGGCGGTGCATTCGGTGTATGCAGCAATGCCCAAGTCGCCAATATGCCTTACCGACAGGATATTCACTATTACGGCGTGGCCACCGACGCGGCGTATCTGAAGCCGTTTTGCGAAGGCCAGAGCCAGGGCAACTGGCTCAAGCCTTGATTCGCTAACCCAACCAGTCGAGGGTCAGGATCAAGCGGCGCTCGCCCGGCGCGGGTTGCGGCGAGCGGTGGATCAGGCCAAAGCCTTCGTTGCCGTGCCATTTCTCGCCCTTGAGTAAAGCCACGTAACCGCTGGCGATGTGCTGGATCAGCGAATCATCCGTGGGTTCGGCTTCGGGTTTGCTCAATTGGCGGCGATCCATCGCCCCTTCCTTCAGCCATTCGCTGCCGATTCCGGCGTACGTGGTGATCAAGCGCACGGGCACATGATCGACGTGAAAACGCGGGCACATGGCTTTGTCCAGAACCCGTAGACGCACGCCGATACGCTTGGCGCCCAACAGACAGGCGAATGCGCTGACCAACCAGGAAACATCGGTGATAAAGCCTTCGTAGCCCTCAAGATCGTTGAAGACCGAGGCCAGTCCCTGCAGATTGGGCTCGGTGTCGTCACCGGGCATTTCCAAAACCAGCGACTCAGCCAATGGCTCGTTCAGGGACAGCAACAAACGGCCGAAATCGGCGATGTGCACCGGGAGTCGGCGCTGCCAAATGGCGAGGTTCACGCCGTCGTCCAGAATTCGCGCGAGGGCTTGCGGCGTCTCACCCTGAACCTGGCAAATGACCGGTCGTAACTTCAAGGTCGGCGCCAGCATCACGCGGCGTCCTCTTCATGCCAGGGGCCGAACGGATCGGGCAACAATCGCCAGCCCTCGACGCCGGACGCCATTTCTTCATCACTCAGCAGGCAGTCGTCGAGTTCCGCAGTGAGTAAGTTGAAGTCGATGTTCTGGCCAATGAACACCAGTTCCTGCCGGCAATCGCCAGTGGCGGCGGTCCAGTTTTCCATGATCCCGGCGGTGCTTTCATCGTCCTGCGGCCATTGGGTTTTCGGCACGAAACGCCACCAGCGTCCGGCAAAACCATGGCGCATCAAACCGCCCGCCTGAGACCAACTGCCCGCGTCCATGGGTTTGCTCGCCAGCCAGAAAAAACCTTTCGAGCGCAGCAATTTGCCGTTCACCCACGGACGGTCGATGAAGCTGAAAAAGCGCTGTGGATGAAACGGCCTGCGTGCTCGATACGCCGTGGAAGCGATGCCGTATTCCTCGGTTTCCGGCACGTGCTCGCCGCGAAGCTCCTGCAACCAGCCTGGCGCCTGCGCCGCTTTTTCAAAGTCGAAACGACCGGTGTTGAGGATCTTTTTCAGCGGGATTTCGCCCATGACCATCGGGATGATTTCGGCTTGCGAGTTCAATCGTTCAAGGATCGCGATCAGCTCCTGACGCTCGCGGCTGCTGATCAAATCGATCTTGCTGATCAGGATCACGTCGGCGAATTCGATCTGCTCGATCAATAGGTCGGTGATCGAGCGCTCGTCCTCTTCGCCCAGGGTTTCGCCACGCGAGGCGAGGCTTTCGGCGGCCTGATAATCGAGCAGAAAGTTCATGCCATCGACCACAGTGACCATGGTGTCGAGACGTGCAATGTCGGCCAGGCTTTGCCCTTCTTCGTCGCGGAAAGTGAAGGTTTCCGCCACGGGAAGGGGTTCGGAAATGCCGGTGGATTCGATCAGTAAGTAATCGAAGCGGCCGTCCCTGGCGAGTTGGCTGACTTCTTCGAGCAGGTCTTCGCGCAAGGTGCAGCAGATGCAGCCGTTGCTCATTTCCACGAGTTTTTCTTCGGCGCGGTTCAGGGTGACATCACGCTGAACTTCGCTGCCATCGATGTTGATTTCGCTCATGTCGTTGACGATCACGGCGACTCGCAGGTTGTCGCGGTTACGCAGCACGTAGTTGAGCAGCGTGCTTTTGCCGGCGCCGAGAAAGCCCGACAAAACGGTCACGGGGAGACGATTGGGCATCAGGTAGTCCTCACAGGAGATGCCCGGTCGCAGTGTCGGGCTTAATTCAATGTTATAGTATAACAATGCAATTAAACCACTCCCCTCTTGCCGGCAGTGACAAAGGGCAGGATGCTGAAGCCCGTTCGCCCCGAGAGAAACCCCATGCGCACTGCCTTGAAATTAACGCTGATGAGCGTTTCGTTGCTGCTCGCCGTAGACGCCTGGGCGCAAATCCCGAGCCTGGCCAGCTGCACCCGCAGCGCTAACCTGCTGGCCTGCGTGGATGCCGACGGCAACGCTTACAGCGTCAACACCGTCGGCAGCACGATCTACTTGCGAGGCTTCGAACGGGCGGGCAAGCGCTATTGGGCGCAAACCAACAGTCGCTACGGGCAACTGACATTCTTCACAGGGATCGCTTCCGACGGCGAAGCCTGGGTGGGCTACAACCGTCGGGTTGGCTGGACCACCATCAACCGGTTTTCCAGTTCCGGTGGCAGCAGCGCCAGGTTTACTTGCAGCCGGATCACCGGCTGCTAAGCCTGCGCTTTTTGCTGTTCCTGCTGCCAGGCGATGTAACTGTTGACCGGCGGATTCTTCTGGAAGTAGCGCTGTAATCCTTCGAACAATCCGTCAGCCACGGCCTGCTGATGCCGCGCCGTGACCAGCCGCTGACTGTCGCGAGCATTGGAAATGAAGCCGGTTTCCACCAGGATCGACGGCACGTCCGGCGATTTCAGCACGGCAAATCCTGCCTGCTCCACGCGCTTCTGATGCAACGTGGTGATGCCCGCCAGACTGCCGAGCACCGTGTTGCCCAACTGCAAACTCGCGGCGAGGGTGGCGTTCATCGACATGTCGAGAATCACCCCGGCCAGCATCGGGTCCTTGTCCTTGAGATTGAGCAGGCTGGTGGCGCCCAACAGGTCCGCGCCGTTCTCTCGCTGCGCCATGAAGCGCGCCGTGGCCGACGTCGCTCCGCCCTCAGACAAGCAATACACCGACGCGCCAGAAGCCGTGAGACGCGGCGCCGCATCGGCATGCACCGAGATGAACATATCGGCGTTGTGTTTGCGGGCGATCTCCACGCGCTTGCGCAGCGGGACGAAGAAGTCGTCGTTGCGCACCAGTTTCACGTCGAAGCCCTTCTCCCTTTTCAGCCGTTTGGCCAACAGCTGAGCGATGGACAACACCACGTCTTTCTCACGCTCGCCTTTGGCGCCGACTGCGCCCGGGTCTTTGCCGCCATGGCCGGGGTCGACCACCACGATGATGTCCCGTTTCGGGTGAGTCTTGTCGATGGCTGCCACGGGCGCGGCGGCTATTTGCAAGGGGGCCGCGGTCTTCAGGTCGAGCACCAGCCGATGACCCTGCCCGTCCTGCGGCGGCAACAAAAAGCTGTTGAGCTGCACCGGGCCGCTGAGGTCGAGAACGATCCGCGTATCGCCCTGACCAAAGTGCCCGGAGCGGATCGAGCGAATCACCGTGTTGCCAAGTACCAGCTGACTGAAGTCGCCACTGAGGTCGGCGCCACTGAGGTCAATGATCAGCCGCTCAGGCGCGCTCAGTGAAAAGGTTTTGTACTGCACCGGCCCGCTCAGATCGAACACCAGGCGCAGCTTGTCGTCCGAGCGCCAGAGCCGCGCGTTGCGAATTTGCGTGGCGCCAACACCGAAGGGCAATGCGAAGGCCGCGCTGGCCAGGATCAAGTTGAGCAAGTGACGTCTGTGCATGGTGAAAGCCGCTCGTGAAAAAGGCGTAGTCGATTTTAATGTAATAACATAACATGTCGAACCGACTTCCACGATGGACCTGCTCATGAATGCGCTGACTCTGCCGGATATCGCCGCGCAGGCCTCACGCCAAGCCCTGCCACTTGAATGGGTGGGCATGTGCGGCATTGCTCTTCCAGTTTTATTCGATGGCCAGCGATTGAGCGCGAAGGCCGATGCGGGCGTGAGCCTCGATGATGGAGAAGCGCGCGGCATTCATATGTCGCGGCTGTACCTGGCGCTGGAAATGCTCGAACAGGAACGCCTGACACCCGCCCTGTTGCGGCGTGTCTTGCAGCGATTTCTTGATACCCATGAAGGTCTATCCCACAGCGCTTACCTGAACATTCACGCAGATTTACTGCTCAAACGGCCAGCGCTGATCAGTCCATTGTCCGGTTGGAAATCCTATCCAGTCAGCATCAATGCGCGTTTGAAAAACGCGATGTTCCACGTGGAACTAAACATCGACATCCCCTATTCCTCAACTTGCCCGTGTTCAGCTGCACTGGCGCGGCAGTTGATTCAGCAGCAATTCGTCGACGACTTTGCCAACCAGCCACTGCAACACGCCGATGTTTTGGCTTGGCTCGGCACCACAAAAGGCATCGTTGCCACGCCTCACAGCCAACGCAGCAATGCGCAGCTGAGGCTGCGTCTCGATGATTATCTTGATGACCTGCCACTGATTGCGCTGATCAACGACGCCGAAGCCGCACTCGGCACCGCCGTGCAAACCGCGGTAAAGCGTGCCGACGAACAAGCCTTCGCGCTGGCCAATGGTCAAAACCTGATGTTCTGCGAAGACGCCGCTCGCCGTTTGAATCTGGCGTTGAAGCGCTCCCCCGGTATCAATGCCTTCCACTTGAAAGTCGTCCACGCCGAGAGCCTGCATGCCCACGACGCCGTCGCCGAAAGCCGATGGAATTGGGAGGCCGCATGATTCGCTGCGAGGCGTTGCGCTGGGGTGCACCGGGCCAACCGCTCACGCCGCCGGTAGATTTCGAACTGAACCAAGGCAGCCTGACCGCCGTGATCGGCGCCAACGGCTCAGGCAAAAGCAGCCTGCTGAAAGTCATCGCCGGCCTGCAAAAACCACTGACCGGCAAAGTGATCCTGGATGTTCCACGCAAAGGCTCACTCTCGTTCCTCCCCCAGCAACAGAACCTCGACCGGCAATTCCCGATCAGTCTGCAAGAGTTGGTCGCCGCTGGTTTCTGGGGCAGCAAGCTTTCCCCCGAAGTCCGAAGCCAACGCCTTAAAGCCGTGCTGGAAAACTGGTGCCTGACCGGTCTGGAGCAGCGCCCATTGATGGCCCTCTCCGGCGGCGAATTGCAGCGCGCCCTGCTCGCCCGATTGAGTCTCGCCGAAGCACCCTTGCTGTTGCTCGATGAACCTCACGCCGCCCTCGACGAACTCGGTCAATCACTGCTGTGGAGAAACATCCACGCCTGGCACGCCGAAGGTCGAACCCTGGTGGTCGTGTGTCATGACCTCGCCGCCGTGCGCCAACACATTCCTCAAACGCTGCTGATCAAAAGCAGCGGCTGCATCCTCGGCTCAAGCACCGAGCTTATCCGCCAACAACCACAGACGCAGGTGGCCTGATGCTCGCCGCTGCCCATCTTTGGCAACCGTTCCACGAGTTCGTGTTCATGCGCCGGGCACTGCTCGGTGGATTGGTGTTGGCCTGCAGCACGGCACCGCTCGGGGTGTTTCTGATTCTGCGACGCATGAGTCTGATCGGCGACGCGGTCGCTCACGGCATTCTGCCCGGCGCCGCGCTCGGCTTCTGGTTCGCCGGGCTGAGCCTTCCGGCACTGACCTTCGGCGGCCTCGGTGCAGGCCTGAGCATGGCCGGGCTCGCTGCATGGATCACCCGCCGCACAGGTCTGAGAGAAGACGCGAGCCTCGCCGCAATTTACCCAATCTCCCTCGCCAGCGGCGTGCTGATCCTCGGCATCGCCGGCAAACGCCTGGACCTGCTGCACCTGCTTTTTGGCTCGGCGTTGGCGGTCGACGGTCCGACGTTGACCGGCATGTTGTGGGTCTCAGGGCTCAGCCTTATCGCCATGGCGCTCATCTACAAACCGTTGTTGCTGGACACCCTCGACCCACTGTTTCTGCAAACCGTCAGCCGTCTTGGTCCGCTGGCACACGGCGTATTCCTGACATTGGTGGTGCTGAATCTGGTGATCGGATTTCAAGCCATTGGTGCGTTGATGGTCGTCGGTCTGATGATGTTGCCCGCCGCCGCGTCGCGTTTCTGGAGTCGACGCTTGCCCGTGTTGATGGCCATCGCCGGGCTGCTCGGCTGCCTCTCGGTGTGGCTCGGCTTGTTGCTGTCGTTCTATTACTCGCTGCCCAGCGGCCCGGCGATCGTGCTGGTGGCTGGCGGCGGGTACCTGCTGTCCGTGGTGTTCGGACCGGTGCACGGCTTGCTGCGCCGCCCGCCCTTGCTCACATCCCAATGAGGTGTTTCCCGATGCGCGCTTTACTCGTGCTGTTCAGTTTGATGCTGTCGATGTCGTTGTCTGCGGCGGAAAAACTGCAGGTGGTCACCAGCTTCAGCATCCTCGCCGACATGACCCATCAGGTCGGTGGCGAACACATCCAGATCACCAACATGGTCGGCCCCGACGCCGATGCTCACACCTATGAGCCAACTCCGGACGATGCCAAGGCATTGCTCAAGGCCAGACTCATCATCAAAAACGGCTTGGGTTTCGAGCCGTGGCTGGACCGCTTGGTGACCAGCAGCGAGACCAAAGCCCCGGTCATCAGCGCGAGCCACGGCGTCATCCCACGCTCGCTGGATGAAGATGGCGAGACCGTCCCCGACCCTCACGCCTGGCACAACCTGGCGAACACCGAGCTGTACATCAGCAACATCACCAAGGCGCTGATCGCCGCCGACCCGGCGAACAAAGCCGACTATGTACGCAACAGCCAGGCCTACCTGAAACAGATCTACGCGCTGCTCGCCGAAGCCAAAGCCAAGCTCGGTTCGCTGCCACCGGGCAACCGCAAGATCGTGACGTCCCACGACGCATTCGGTTATCTCGGTCAGGCCTATGGCATCGACTTCATGGCGCCACAAGGTCTGTCCACCGAGCGCGAACCTTCCGCCGCCGAAGTCGCTGCGCTGATCACCCAGATTCGCCAGGCCAAGGTCAAAGCGGTGTTCATGGAGAACATCAAGGACGCCCGCCTGCTCAAGCAGATTGCCGATGAAAGCGGTGCACACATCGGCGGCACGCTGTACTCCGATGCGCTCGCCGCCACCGGTCCGGCGAGCACCTTCACCGGGTTGTTCGAGTACAACCTAAACACCTTGTACGAGGCTTTGAGCAAGCCATGATCCGCAAGAATCCCTCAGGTGATTTGCCGCTGATTGCGGAGTCCGCCTACGTCGATAAGACCGCGATCATCTGCGGCAAAGTGGTGATCGGCGAGAACGTTTTCGTCGGCCCCTACGCGGTGATTCGCGCGGACGAAGTCGACGCCTCGGGCGAGATGGAGCCGATCACCATTGGCGCCAACTCGAACATCCAGGACGGCGTGGTGATCCACTCCAAGTCCGGTGCGGCGGTGACGATCGGCGAGTTCAGCTCGATCGCTCACCGCTCCATCGTTCATGGACCGTGCTCCGTGGGCGACCGGGTGTTCATCGGGTTCAACAGCGTGCTGTTCAACTGCGCCGTCGGTGATGGCAGCGTGGTGCGGCACAACTCGGTGGTCGACGGTCGCGACTTGCCTGCCGACTTCTACGTGCCCTCCACCACCCGCATCGGGCCCAAGACTGACCTGTCGCAATTCCCGCCGGTGAGCGTCAGCGCCTCGGAGTTTTCCGAAGACGTGGCGCGCACCAACGTCGATCTGGTGCGTGGCTACAAAGCCCTGCAAAACGAGTTCTGACCATGAACAACGTGCTGATTCGCAATGCCCGGCTGGTGAATGAAGGACGTGAGTTTGACGGTGATCTGTTGGTCGGCCATGGTCGCATCGTCAAGATCGCGAGCAGCATCGAAGGGGAAAATGCTGCCGTCGAAATCGATGCTGACGGCCAGTGGTTGATGCCTGGAATGATCGATGATCAGGTGCACTTCCGCGATCCCGGTTCGCCCGACAAGGGCAGTTTCTACACCGAATCGCGAGCTGCGGTGGCCGGCGGCATCACCAGTTTCATGGACATGCCCAACACGAATCCGGCGACCCTGACGCTGGCAGCATTGGCCGACAAGAAGCGCCGCGCAGCAATCAATTCTGTAGCCAACTACGGTTTTCACTTCGGCGTGAGCAACGACAATCTCGACACCATCGCCGCGCTCAATCCTTGCGAAGTGGCCGGCGTAAAAGTGTTCATGGGCGCGTCCACGGGCAACATGCTGGTAGACGATCCGGTGGTTCTGGAGCGGCTATTCGCCGAGGTGCCGACGATTCTGTTGGCCCACTGCGAACACACGCCCAGCATCGACGCCAATGCGGTGAACCTGCGAGAGCTGTTCGGCGAGCACATTCCCGCAGCAGCCCATCCGCTGATCCGCAACGCCGAGGCCTGCTTCCGTTCGTCCTCGATGGCCGTGGATCTGGCCAAGCGGCATGGCACCCGGCTTCACGTGTTGCACCTGACCACCGCCCGCGAACTGGCGTTGTTCGAAGACAAGCCACTGACACAAAAACGCATTACCGCCGAAGTCTGTCTGCACCATCTGCTCTTCGACGATCGCGACTACGCAACGCTCGGCAACTTGATCAAATGCAACCCGGCGATCAAGACTCAGGCCGACCGAGACACCTTGCGCCGGGCCCTGATGAGTGATCGACTGGACGTCATCGGCAGCGATCACGCGCCTCACACCTGGGACGAAAAGCAACGTCCCTACTGCCAGGCACCGTCCGGCTTGCCATTGGTGCAACACGCCCTGCCCGCCCTGCTGGAGTTGGTGGCGGATGACGTTCTACCGATCACCACCCTTGTGGCCAAGACCAGTCACCGTGTCGCCGATCTGTTTGCGATTCCCGACCGAGGCTATTTGCGCGAAGGGTATTGGGCCGACCTGGTGTTGATCAAACCCGAACCTGGTGGCGTTGCCGTCTCCCAACAGCCGATCCTGTCTCAATGCGGCTGGACGCCCTTCGCGCAACGACGCTTTCGCCACAGCGTGAGCACTACGTTGGTATCGGGGCAAATGGCGTGGCACGACAAATGTCTTAATGACAGCTGCCAGGGTTTACCGCTACGGTTTACACGCTAGTGCAGCACTCGAGAGCACCGACATGATCCACATCACTCTGAGCGATGGTTCATTGCGTGAATACGACCAACCGTTGTCGGTGTACGAGTTCGCCGCGAGCATTGGTCCCGGGCTTGCCAAAGCAGCCGTCGCCGGCCGGGTGGACGGCGTATTGGTGGACTGTCAGTTCTTGATCGAAGCCGATGCCCGGGTCAGCATCGTCACGCCCCAAGAGCCCGATGGCCTGGAGATATTGCGCCGCTCCTGCGCATTGATGCTGGCGATGGCCGTGAAACAGCTCTATCCAAAAGCGCAATTGCAGACCGGATCGGCGCTGGGTGACGGGTTCTATTATGAGTTTGCCTTTGAACGACCGTTAAACCTGGTCGACCTTGCGGGCATCGAAACGCGCATGAAGACCCTGGCGGCGACCAATCATTCGATCCGCCGACGCGAGCCGTCACCGCGTTCCAAGTACATGGAAAAACTTGCGACCTACCTGCTCGGGGACTTCGAATGTGTGTCGATGGGCCCGCATGCGCCGGCAACCAGAGTGTTGCAGGCATTCGCGCTCGATCACATCAGCGGCCTTTCGCCACAGCGGATCTATGGCACGTGCTGGTCTTGCCAGGAGGAACTGGACGACTGGCGGGCACCGCCGCACGTGATGGTCGTGAGCATGGATGATCGCCAAACGGATTACGCACAGTGGGTGACCGAGGCCTTGCGCCGAAGCGGCGTACGCGCCCGTGCGGACCTGCGCAACGAGAAGGTCCGCCACAAGATTCGCGAACACAGCCAGCAAGTGCCGTATCTGGTGGTGATCGGGGAGAAAGAAAAAGAAGGCGGGTTTGTCAGCGTGCGCAGTCGCACCGGGGAGGATTTTGGCCGGATGGCCATTGAGGCGGTGTGTGATTGGCTGAGATCAACGGGGATTGCGGGTGTCTGAAATGACGCCTTCGCGGGCAAGCCTCGCTCCTACAGGATTCACACCGTCCCCGTAGGAGCGAGGCTTGCCCGCGAAGCTTTTAAGCCCTTGGCTTCACTGTTCCACAATCCTGCCCCAACCACACCGCGCGAGTATCAAGGCTACCCTTCTGCTGAATGCCGGTAGCGTTGAACGTGCCATTCACCTTGGTGGTGAACTCACGATCACTGAGGAATGTGGCGACACCCGCACCCTGCGCTTTCGGGCAACTGAAGCGGAATTTCCACTGGTTACCGGTGCGCTCGGTGATTTCCTGCTTGCAGCCCGATTGCGGATCCGTCAGCGGAATGTTGTCGGTCTTCACTTGCTCCGGCGTCAGGCAAGCCCGGATCCCCTTGCCGCCCATGGTGATGCCCTGCTTCTCCAGCTGCGCACGCTGTTCAGGCGTCATCTGGCTCTGTATCTGACCGAGGATCAGTTGCAGATCCGGCATGTTCTGGTCATCGACCTTCATGTTGCTCGAGGTCAATTCCCACAAACCCGGCTGCAGCATCTGCGCCTGAGCGGCCACCGGAAGTGCTAAACCTAAAGCTACGGCCAAACCCAGCAGACGAACGTTCATTGAGTAACTCCTGATCGATAGTGGCCGTTAGACGTCAGCCACGAGCTTCGGTTCATGGGCCAATTAAATAGCGACATTCTGCACGGAACATGGTCTGTTAAGCACTGAATCTTCAGGAGCAAGGCTGCCCCCATGGATTACTTTGGACCGCACATTTTCGGTTACCTGATCGCCCTGCTGCACTCGTTAGGCATGATCGCCGCCATTCATGCCGTGTTGACCGTTCGGACCGCTCAGGGCTCGATCGCCTGGGCCTTGTCGCTGCTGTTCATTCCCTACTTCACGCTCATTCCCTATCTGGTCTTCGGCCGCAGCACCTTCGATGGCTACATCAAGGCACGGCGACAGGCCAACGAGGAAATGCGCAAGGCCATCTCCGATTTGAACTGGCGCCCGTGGGTCGAAGAAGCGCTGACCGCCCGTGCCTCCAGCGCCTACGCATCATTGAGGGCGATGCCAAAACTGGGCAACATGCCCTGCCTGGCGAACAACGAAGTCAGCCTGCTGATCAACGGCCACGCCACTTTCGAGGCGATCTTCGAGGCCATCAGCCAGGCAAAGGAAGCCGTGCTGATCCAGTTTTTCATCATCCACGACGACCGTCTGGGCCAACGCCTGCAAACCTTGTTGCTGAAAAAAGCCGCCGAAGGCGTCGCCGTTTATTTACTGTACGACCGCATCGGCAGCCACTCCCTGCCCCACAGTTATGTGCAGCCGTTGCGCGATGCCGGTGTCGAGGTCAAAGCCTTCGCGACGCGTAGCGGCTGGCTCAATCGCTTTCAGGTCAACTTCCGCAACCATCGCAAGATCGTCGTGGTGGACGGCGTGTTGGGCTTCGTTGGCGGGCATAACGTAGGCGACGAATACATGGGCGAGAAACCACCCCTCGCCCCTTGGCGCGATACCCACGTGCGGGTGCGCGGGCCGGTGGTGGCGTGCATGCAGGAGTCTTTCGCCGAAGACTGGTTTTGGGCAGCGCGCTCGTTGCCGCCGTTAATACTGCCGGACGCGTATCCGGACAACGGTGTGCTCTGCCAATTGCTTGCCAGTGGGCCGGCAGATTCCTACGAAACCTGTTCGTTATTCTTCGTCGAAGCCATTCACGCGGCGACCGAACGGGTGTGGATTACCAGCCCCTACTTCATCCCCGATGAAGCGGTGTTTGCCGCCTTGAGGCTGGCGGTTCTGCGCGGCGTGGATGTGCGATTGCTGCTGCCTTCACGACCGGATCACCGCATCGTCTACGCCGCCTCCAGCCTGTATGCCTTCGAAGCCGTGCGCGCCGGTGTGCGGGTATTTCGCTACCAGCCCGGTTTCCTGCATCAGAAAGTGGTGTTGATCGACAGCGAAATCAGCGCCATCGGCAGCGCCAATATGGACAACCGCTCGTTCCGGCTGAATTTTGAAGTGATGTTGCTGACTGTCGACAGAGTGTTTGCCGGCGAGGTGGAACAGATGCTCAACGACGACTTCGACCAGGCGCATGAAGTCGCCAAAGAAGAAAGCCGGGAGACCCACCGCCTGCAACAGGTCGGCATGCGGATCGCCCGGCTTATTTCACCGATACTTTAAGGGTTGTAGATGTCGTCGCGGGTCCAGGGCAGTTCATGGCTGCCATCGGGGTGGGCTTTCACTGCGAGGATCTGGTGCAGGTTGATCCAGCCCCGGGCGAACGCATAAGCGCATCCCGCCAGGTACAGCCGCCAGATTCGCAAGGCCTGCTCCGGCACCTGCCGGGCGGCCGCTTCCAGGTTGTCCTCCAGGCGCTCGCTCCAATGGTCCAGGGTGCGCGCGTAGTGCAGGCGCAAACTCTCGACATCGACGATCTCCAGCCCCGCTTCGCTGATCTCGGCAGAGATCATCGACAGGTGCGGCAGCTCGCCGTTGGGGAACACGTATTTCTCGATGAAATCACCCGCACCGCGTCCCACCGGCCGGCCATCGGTGTGCTTGGCGGTGATGCCGTGGTTCATCACCAGGCCGCCCTCTTTCACCGCGCCGAACAGGGTTTTGCAGTACTCGGCCAGGTTCTCGTGCCCCACATGCTCGAACATGCCGACGCTGACCACTTTATCGAAGCGCCCGTCTTGAGGCAGATCGCGGTAGTCCAGCAGTTGCAGCTCGACCAGATCGTCGAGGCCTTCCTCCTTCACCCGCTCACGGGCCAGGGCCAGTTGCGCTTTGCTCAGTGTGATCCCGAAGACCTTCGCGCCAAACTCCCGCGCCGCATAGCGCGCCAAACCGCCCCAGCCACAGCCGACATCCAGCAGATACTCGCCAGGTTGCAGGCGTAGTTTGCGACACAGGTGGCGGAACTTGGCTTGCTGGGCCTGCTCAAGCGTTTCGCTGCCGGTCTCGAAATAGGCGCAGGAATACGCCATGTCACTGTCGAGCCACAGCTGATAAAACGCGTTGGACAGGTCGTAGTGATAGGAAATCGCCTTGGCGTCGGTTTCCTTGTCGTGGGCGGTGCGAACAGGCTGACTGTCGATGTCGCCCAGCAAGGCCTGACTCCATTCATCAACGACGCGGATCACCTCGCTGATGGAGCCTTCCAGCTCAAGTTTGCCCTCGACGAATGCCGCTCCGAGCGCATCGAGGCTGGGATGAGTCAACTGGGTAACCATTTGTGGGTCCTTGACCACAATCGTGACGCTGGGCGTCGGCCCCAGATTAAATTCATGGCCGTCCCAGAGTCGCAGGCGTAGCGGTAACTGCAGATTCTGTAAGGCCGGTGGAAGTTGCGCGAGCATGGAATATCCCCCTTGTTTCAGACGTCTGATGTGAGGGTAGACCATCCTTGAAAAATAGCAGGCTATCGAATTAATAGCCGTTTTCTATGATTTGCAGCGCTGGAAAAAAGCGCCGCAAAATCACAGAAGTGATTGCCCTCACACTAGATGACTGCGAATTTCGCGCACAGTTCTGAAATGTTCACATCGCTTAGACGTCATCCTTCATCTTGAGCAACGGCTCTTGGAAACGCAGCAGCCGTCCGGCGTTGCCCAATACCAGCAACGTGCTCAGGTTATGCAGCAGCGCAGCAATCATCGCCCCTGCCGCACCGAGCCAGCCGAAGGCAGCGAAAGCAACAATTGCCAGTGTCCAGCCCAGACCGATGATCACGTTGACCTGCAAGGTCTGCCGGCATTGGCGACTCAAACGTACGCAAGTGCCGAGCCGACGCAGGTCGCTGCCGATCAGCACGATGTCGGCTGAAGCCAAGGCAATATCCGCACCGCCCGCACCCATGGCGACGCCCACCACACCGGCCTTGAGTGCCAGAGAATCATTGATGCCATCGCCGACCACCATCGGCCGGAAGCCGCTGCCGATTTCTTTCAGCACACGGTTGAGTTTGTCCTCGGGCAAGGCCTGGGCTTCGACATCGCTGATCCCGACATCCAGGGCCAACGTATTCGCGACGCTTTGGCGATCGCCGGTGAGCAACAATTGCCGGCCCAATCCGAGTTCACGTAACTCACTCAAGGCAAACCGCGCTTCAGGCTTCACGCTGTCCGCGAGCAACAGCCAGGCCAGGAATTCACCGTTGAGCGCCAACCCGGCAATCGGACCATCGTGTTCGGGAACAGCAGAAGTAGCGATCGCCAATTGCGCAAACAACTCCGGTCGCCCGAGCGCCGCTTCACCCTGCTCAGTCATCGCTACCACGCCCAGGCCCTGACGTTCGTGAATGTCCGTGAGCAGCAGAAAATGTTCCTGGCTAACCAACCCGGCGAGCGCGCGACTGACCGGGTGACTGCTGGCGGAACCCAGGCTGGCAGCCAGTTTCAGCACGTGGTTGCGATCTTCCAGCGGACTGTCGATCGATTGCAGGCGCAAGGTGCCGAAGGTCAGCGTCCCGGTTTTGTCGACCACCAGCGACGTCAAATCCGCCAGCTCTTCGAGAAACGCCGAACTGCGGATCAGAATCCCGTGTCGTGCGGCAACCGCGACGCCGGCAATCGCCGTGGCCGGTGCCGACAACACCAACGCACATGGACAGGCTGCCACCAACACCGCGAGCATCGCTTGCGCATCATTGGTGATGAACCAGGTCACTGCGGCCAGCAACAACACCAGCACCATGTAGCTGCCAGCGTAGCGTTCCAGCAAACGGGTGATTGGCGGCTTGGAACGCTCGGCGCTTTGCATCAGCGCGATGACTTTACCAAGAGTCGATTCATTGCCGGTACGGGTCACTTCTATGCGCAGCAGGCCATCAAGGTTGATCGCCCCGCCGAACACCGTCATGCCGACGCCCGCCTCCACCGGCACCGACTCGCCCGTGATCGATGCGGTATCGAGACTCGCCTGACCGGAGAGCACACGACCATCGGCCGGCACCCGATCACCGGCGCGGACCTCCACGCGGTCGCCAGCCTTGAGTGTGCCGTTGTCGACTTCGACGATGGAGCCATCCGCCTGAACCTTGCGCGCATGGCTGCGTGTCAGTTTGCCGAGTGCGTGAATCGCCTCCTGGGAACCGATCACGCTGCGCTCTTCCAACACATGACCGAAGATCATGATGATCGGCAACAACGCAGCGGTCAGCAGATCGCCCGTTGCCCAGGCACCCAACATCGCCAACGCAATCAACTGATCGGTGATCCCGTGCAAGCTGGGATAACGCAGGCTGTACCAGGCCGAACGCATCACCGGCACGGCCACCAGCAACGAGGCAAAACCCAGCAGCAATTGACTGACGCCCGTCTGCTCCGGCGAGCACCAGCGCCAGATCAAACCAAGCGCCAGCAAGCCGAGCGCGAGCATGGCCAGGGTCAGTTGGCGTGCAGCGCTGCGTTGTTCGGCCGAGGACAACATGCTCGGTGCGGCGGCGGTTTGGGCGGTCATTGTGCAGCTCCCTGAATGATCAGGCGGGAATCGTCTTTCGGATTGACCGTGGTCACCGAGCCGGCCTGACCGAGGATTTTCGGCAAGCGCTCGCGGTAAATGCGCAACAGCATTTGCGGGTCGGTGCCTTGTTGTTGCGCCTTGGCCAAGCTCAATACCGTGGCCGTGTCGGCGGAGGCTTTGGCCAGCCGTTCGCTGGCTTGAGCGTGGGCGACTTGCAGCGCACGGTCGGCTTGCTCGTTGGCGGCCTGAGTGAGTTTCTCGGCTTCAGTGCGGGCATTGGCCACGGCTTTATCGGCTTGCTGACTTGCCGTCAGAACGGCGTTGAAAGCATTGACCGCAGGTCCTGGCAGACTCGACTGCACATCCACGCGCGCCACTTCGATCCCCAGTCCCTGCCCCGTTGCAGTCAATTGCGCGAGTCGTTGATTGATGCCTTGTACCAAATCCCCCCGCAGGCGCTCGCGTCTTTCCGCCGCTTGATTATCCGCGCCGATCAACTCCGGGCGCGCCACCAGGATGGTGTCCAGATCTCGTGCGGCGGTGAGTGCCACGGCGCTGCGAGTTACCAGGCGATCCAGTGCCGGCAGCACGTGTTCACCTTGAACAACGAACGCATACGGTTCGGTGACTTTGTAAAACACCCGCACATCCAATTGCACCACACCTGCGTCACCCGTCAGCAGATAACCGGAACCTGCCAGCGCATCACTGAGCGGCGTGGCGAAAGTGGCTGCTCGATCGGCCTGCAACGCGGCATCGCTGCGCAGCAGATTATCGACCCGACGCTCGATCACCCGATCCGCCGCCGGCAACAAAACCACCTGCTCGAACGGCCTCGGCCACGCCAACAGCAGACCGGCATTCTGAATGCGATCCAGCGCGCCAAAGTGCAACACCACCGCGCGATTTTGCGGGTCGATTTGCCGCACGTTGGAGAATGCCCACGCCAACGCGGCCAAGACTGTCACCGCATACAGGGCGAGAAAAGCCAATCGCCCGGCCTGAATCCAGGGGCTGCTTAACTCATTTGTTCCACGTGGAACCAAACTCATGGCTGCGATCCGGACTTGTTATCGAGTGTCGGCGGACCGTCAACCAACACCCGGAACGGCGCGGCATCGGTGCGCAGAATCAGTTTGGTGCCAGGTGTGACGATGGTGCCCAAGGTGTCGAGGGAGCGCAGCAAGTTATACAGCTGCGGCGAACCCGCGTAAGCGCGGCCGTAAATCTGTGCGGCTTCGACCCGTGATTGAGCTTCGATGTCGGCGGCTTTTACCGTGGCATCGGCCTGGACGATTCGCGCATCACGCTCGGCAGCAGAGCGAATTTGCGCTGCCTCACGTTTGCCGATGGCCGTGCGTTCGGTGGCGATTGTTTCACGCTCGGCGCGCATGCGATCGACGGTGGCGGTCAGGGTTACCGACGGCAAGGTCAATCGTTCGATGCCGACTTGCAGTACACGAACGCCATAAGTGGCGAGTAACTGCTGATCGATTTGCTGGCGCAACTGCGCTTCAAAATCAGCGATGTGTACCTGGCTGGCATCGGTGTTCACCAGATTGGCCAGATCAAAACTGCTGGCCGTGGTTTCCAGCGCCGAGCCGACGAAGGTGCGAATCTGCCGCGCCGCTTCGTCCGGCTGATTCTGCACGGCGCGCATGAAGCGCTGCACATTGTCCGGATCGCCCTGCACCTGCCACGCCACGTAAGCCTGAACGATGATGCGCAAACCGTCGCGCGTGCCCACATCCTGCAAACCACTGGACGTGGTGCGCAAACGCAAATCGACCGGAATCGCCGCTTCAAAAGGCGCGGGCCAACGCCAGCCCAGCCCCGGCTCCAGCAACACCCGCGACGGATTACCGAAGCGCGTGATCACCGTGGCTTCGCCGGAGCGCACCTGCACCAGGCTCGCGGCGGCGATGGCAAACGCCACCAGCAACGCCGCCCACCCCATGCGCCGCCACGGGAATGGACCCGCTTCCTGCGGATCGCCGTGGTGGTGATGGTGATGCCCGTGATGATGCCCGCCATGACCGTGATCGTGGCCGGCGTGATCATCGTGATCGTGAGTGTGCGACTGGCTCAATTGGCAGCTCCTGGCTGAGCAGTTTTACGCGCCGATGCAGGGTCAACCGGCAGCGTGAAAGTACGGAGGTCGATGGTCGGCGCGTTGCCGCTGCCGCCCAGACGATGATCGAGAACCAGCAACCTGGCGTTGGTCAGGCCTTGGGAGAGCTGGCTGAAATACTGTTCCAGCACGAAAGCCTGGCCCGCGCTGGCGTAGGCCTTTTGCTCGGCGCTGAATTTCAGATCGGCCGCTTGCGCAGCCGCATTGATTTCACGCGCGCTGGCCGTCGCTTGATCCCGTGCGATGCTGGCCTGCAATTGCGCCTGATTAGTGGCCTCTGCGGCTGCGCCGCGCTCACGCGAGATCAAGGCCTGCGCAGCAATTTGCGCCGCTTGCACACCGTGATAAGCGTTGGCCGCGCCGGCCGGTGGGTGAATCGCTTCAACCACAGTCGCGAGAATTTCCACGCCGCTGTCGAGTTTTTCCAGGTCCGCTTGCACCGCGCGGCCAATCTCTTCGGCGAGCCCTACCCTGTCCTCACCGAGTAGACCGTCGAGGGTACGAGACGCGAAGTCGTGCACCAGAATCCGGCTGGCGGTGCTGCGGATCAGTGCCGGCACGTTGGCGCTGTTGTACGTCGCGGCCAACGCCGCTTGATCCGTGAGGCCGATGCGATAGACAAAACGCACGTCCATGTTGACGATCTGGAAGCTCTGTTTGTCGGCGCGACTGCTGGCAATCACCTGAGACTTGTCGTTCACGTGGCTGGCGTCCCACAAGCGATTGGCCGTCGCCGGCGCCGGACCTTCAGCCGGTTCAGCCACAATCGGCGCCGTCGCTTCGCCAACACTGGTGGCCAACTCGTGGACCACGCCGTTCTCGACACTCAACACTCGACCCAGAGGCCACGGCAGACCTGCGTGCAAACCGGGGCCGAAGACCTCAACCGGTTTGCCGAAACGCTCATAGATGCCCCGCCCTTGCAGGGAAATTTCGTGAATGCCGGTGAGCGACCAACCGACCAGTGCCACCACCGCCAGCACCGGAACGAATGCCCGGCGCATGTAAGTGAAGGCCCAGATCTGTCGTAGATCGATGCCGAAGCGGTTATGTAATTCGTGTTGCAGCGCCAGCAACGGTTGGGGCGGCCAGCGCAGCATGTCGGCGACGAAGCTTCGCGCCAGCAACGCAGGTTCGAGTTGTTCACGCTGCGGACTGAACAGTGACAACACCGCGCGTAGCAGCAGTTCGACCGCGACCAGACCCGGCAGCAGGCCAATCAGTACAGCCAGACGTACCGGCCAAACCGACGCTTCGCTGCCCAACAACAGGCACAGCGCGCTCAGCACAAGACAGATGATTGCCACGCGCGTCAGCTGCGCAAGCGAACCTGCTTCGGGCCACTGGGCCACGTTTTCCTGGGCAAGTTGCCGCTCCAGCACCAGCAAACCGAAGGCCAGCAGTAACGACAATGCCGCCGCGACACTCGCGGAAAAACCGAGCGCAGCGGGAGGCAGGGCCAGGTTCCAGACTTGATTGATGCTGAACACTACCAGCAGCGCCCAAGCGCCAAGCCACAGCGTCGAGGCGCCGATCTGCGCCAGCAGCCGCAACCATCGCTGGCTGATCCGCTCCAGCAGCCGTTCATACCAGCCCTCCGGCGGTGATTCAGCGACGGCTTCCACAGGGAGCATCGCAGGGTTCATCGCCCTTTCACGCCACTGCGTCACCCACCACGCCGATTGCAGCCCGGCGACCAGCACCAGCAAACCGGCGCTCTGATTGACCAGCACCGCAGGCCAAAGCGACTGCGGTGCAAACAGCCCGACGAAAAACGCCAGCACCCAGCCTGCCCCTGCGAGCGCGCCAAGGCCGATTGCCAACTGCCGCAATCGCCGCCCTTGAAAGACTGCCTGCTGAAAGCGCGGTAGCCCGGCTACCGTTGCGCCCTCAATCTCGAGATCGACTTGCATACCACCCCAGTGATTTTCTTTGCTCACGTCGCAATTCGTTACGATATAACGAAAGCCGTGAAATTTTCGTACTAAATCTCTTTATCTAAAGACGCTCAACCTGTCGCTTGGCTGAAGCCTTGACCGAAAGGCGTGGCTGCGCACATATTACGCTCGTAATTTTATTCAGGAACTACGTTTATCCAGCCCGATTCCCATCCAATTCAGGAGTACATCCATGAGCAACTATGACGTCGTGATACTGGGCGGAGGCCCCGGCGGCTATAACGCGGCGATTCGCGCCGGCCAGTTGGGCCTTAAAGCCGCCTGTGTCGAAGGCCGCGCCACCCTCGGCGGCACCTGCCTGAACGTCGGTTGCATGCCGTCCAAGGCATTGCTGCATGCTTCTGAATTGTATGACGCGGCCATGGGTGCGGAATTTGCCAACCTCGGTATCGAGGTCAAACCCACGCTGAACCTCGCGCAAATGATGATGCAGAAGGATGACAGTGTTGCCGGGCTGACCAAGGGCATCGAGTTTCTGTTCCGCAAAAACAAGGTCGACTGGATCAAGGGGTGGGGCCATATCGACGGGCCGGGCAAAGTCACGGTAACGGACAGCCAGGGCGGCAAGACTGAGCTGAGCGCCAAGGACATCATCATTGCCACCGGCTCCGAGCCCACTCCCCTGCCCGGCGTGGACATCGACAACACGCGCATCCTCGATTCCACAGGTGCGCTTTCTTTGTCCGAAGTGCCCAAGCATCTGGTGGTGATTGGCGCCGGGGTCATTGGCCTGGAATTGGGCTCGGTGTGGCGGCGTTTGGGTGCACAGGTGACCGTGGTCGAGTTTCTCGACCGGATCTGCCCTGGTGTGGACGGTGAGGCGGGCAAAACCCTGCAACGTTCGTTGAGCAAGCAAGGCATCAGCTTCAAGTTGAGTTCCAAAGTCACCCGCGCCACAACCTCGGCGAACGGCGTTCAACTCAGCGTCGAACCGGCCGCCGGCGGTACTGCCGAACTACTCGAAGCCGATTACGTGCTGGTCGCCATCGGGCGCCGGCCTTACACCGAGGGGCTGGGGTTGGAGAACGTTGGCCTCGCCACGGATAAACGCGGCATGCTCGCCAACAAGGGTCATCGCACTGAAGCGGCAGGCGTGTGGGTCATCGGCGATGTCACGTCGGGGCCGATGCTCGCGCACAAGGCCGAAGATGAAGCCATGGCCTGTATCGAGCAGATCGTCGGCAAGGCAGGCGAGGTCAATTACGACCTGATCCCCAACGTCATTTACACCAGGCCGGAGCTGGCCAGCGTCGGCAAGACCGAAGAGCAACTCAAGGCTGAGGGCCGCGCGTACAAGGTCGGTAAATTCCCCTTCACCGCCAACAGCCGGGCGAAGATCAACCACGAGACTGAAGGCTTCGCCAAAGTGCTGGCCGATGAGCGCACCGACGAGATTCTCGGTGTACACCTGGTAGGCCCGAGCGTCAGTGAAATGATTGGCGAATATTGCGTGGCCATGGAGTTCAGTGCTTCGGCTGAAGATATTGCCCTGACCTGTCATCCACACCCGACCCGCTCCGAGGCTTTGCGCCAGGCGGCGATGAATGTGGAGGGGATGGCGACGCAGATGTAGGGCTGGAGACCTGATGAGACTGATCTATCGCCATCGCGAGCAGGCTCGCTCCCACACTGGTTTTGTGTACGCCACAGATCACATGTGGGAGCGGGCTTGCTCGCGAAGGGGGCAACTCGGTTTAAAGCGGCAAATGCTCTAGAGGCAACGCGCCCGGCGTTTTCACAGTGTGAATCGCAAAGTTGCTGCGGATGTCGCTCACGCCCGGCAACTTCAGCAACCGCCCGGTGAGAAAGCGGTCATAAGCACGCAAATCCGGCACCACCACCTGCAACAGAAAATCCGATTCCCCTGACACCAGAAACGCCGAAATCACTTCGGGCAACGCCATCACCGCCACACGGAAGGCTTCGGCCTGTTCGTCGTTGTGGCGTTCGACCTTGACCCCGACAAACACCGTCAGCCCCAACCCGACTTCATCGCGATCCAGGTTGGCCTGATAGCCGCGAATCACCCCGGCCTCCTCCAGCATCCGCACCCGACGCAAACAAGGGGATGCGGACAGACCGATTTCATCTGCCAGTTGTACGTTGCTCAGACGACCGTCACGTTGCAGGGCCGCGAGAATTTTTCGGTCGTAAGCGTCCAGTTTCATGTTTGGCAGATCCTGATGGTATAGGCGTCAGAGAATGGAAGGTTATGCCAATTCAAGACTGTTTAGAAGCAAACTACGCAACCACCTGCCCTGTGCTTCAGCCCTAGACTGGCGCTACCGAATCGACAACGAAAGGGGTGCAGCATGGCGGGGTTTTGGCTGTTTTTCATGGCGCTGGCAGTGGTTTACCTGCTCCCAGGCCCGGACATGATTCTGCTGCTGCAAACCGGCGCTCGTCAGGGCAAAGGCGCGGCGCTGGCCACGGCGGTGGGATTGGGCATTGCCCGGGGTTGTCATGTGGCGTTGGCGGCACTGGGGCTGGCGGCACTGTTCAAGGCCGCGCCCTGGACGTTCGATTTGGTGCGCCTGGCCGGGGCCGCGTACCTGTTGTGGATCGGCATTCAATGCCTGCGGACCACGATGCTCCCGAGCCTGAACGGCGCAGATTCAGCCTGTGGAAAACCTCGTTGGCGCGAAGCCATTCAGCGCGGATTGTTGACCAACCTGCTGAACCCCAAGGCGCTGCTGTTCTGCTCGGTGCTGCTGCCGCAGTTTATCGATCCGCATACAGGGCCGGTGCTCGCACAATTCGCGACCCTGGGCGTGGTGCTGGTCAGTGTCGGTTTGTTGTTCGACAGCGCGTACGCCTTGGCCGGCGCCGCGCTTGGCCGCTGGCTGCAACGCAGTCCTTCGGCCCAGCGCGTACAGCAGTGGTTGTTTGGCAGCCTGTTGATTGGTTTTGCCTTGCGACTGACCTTTGTTCAACAGGTTTGAACCTTACTGCGACTTACGGCGACGACGATTGATCAGTAACAATGCCGCTGCCGTGACCGCCAACACACCGCCGATCTGCAAAGTTTTTTTGTAAGGCCGCAGCTCGGAGCGCACGGCGTCGGTGACCTGGGTGACGTAGCGCTTGTCGGCGCGCTGAAAGTCCGGGTCCTGGCATTGGTGACCGAAATCACCCGCCCAGACGACATACGGGCCTTCCTCGACATAACGACGGTAGAACGCGCTTTGCTCTTGCAGGCTCGTCCCCCACGACGAAGCCTTGCACAGCACCGACGCGAAAGCCTGGCTGCTGTGGGGCAAAAGATCAGCCGCTTTACTCGCCAGCGCGGTGGCAACAAACCGGTAATGGAAACGCTCATCAGGTTGCGCCAACGTGGCTTGCTGCCGTTTCACCTCACCCTCGGCCATTAATGGGCCGACCTTGAGCTCGGGAGCCTCGAGGCTGTAATTACCACCGAAAGTGGCGTAATCCGGAGACATCTCGTAGCCCAACAGCTCCATTCCGTCGAAACGAGCCACTGTCGCGGCATGGTAATAAGCGAATGCCCGTTTGGTTGGCCACCATTTCGACTCGGCGTCGTGGCGCAACTCCCCGTACCACTTGGCCTTGGCCTGCAAGTCGGCATTATCGAAATAGCCTGGCGCCTCGTCATAACGGCCCTCACGCAACAAGCGCCGCCCCAGCAGGTTGCGCAACTTCGCCGCCACCGACAACGGCACGTAGTTATCGCGATCCTGTTGAGTCAGCGCTGGCGGCGCCGGCACCTGAGTGTCGACGTATTGCTTGAGCTCATCGACGGTCAGCACACGCTCAGCGACGGTCGCAGCGTCGAACCAGTAAATGTCATTGCTGCGATAAAGCTGATCGAATGCCTGCAAATAATCCCCACGTTGCAACGCCAGGATCGCGCTTTCCCCCTCGACGCGGCACTTGGGCTGAAGCGTTTCGAAATCCCAGTCCGGCGTCCGTCGCTCGCCCCAGGATTCGCTCTGCGGGAAGGCCTTGGCAGCCTTGGCGTACGCGGCGGCGGCAGCCGTCTTATCACCCTCGCGCATCGCCAGTTTCGCCCGCAGCCACCACGCCAGGCCACCGTCGCCGGCGTGTTCAAGGAAGGCCTTGGCGCTGGCGTAATCGCCCTGTTGATAATTCACGGCCGCCAGCCGATCAGCATTGTCGAGGCTGCCGCGCGTGCTGTTCTGCAGCAGCTTGATCAGTTTTTGCTCGCTCGGCGGTTGATCACCAAATGACCAACCCAACCGGCTGATCAGCGACGCCGTGACCAGCTGCTGCACTGGTTTGCCTTTAAGCAACGCGGCCAGTTGCTCGTCAGGCATCGCCGCCAGATCAGCCATCAACAGCTTCAATGAGGTGTAACCCACCGCGGAACCGTGGAGGTTTTGCGTGGCGTAGAGTTTTATAGCGTTGTCCCAATCGCCCGCCGTGCGAGCGACACGCGCCTCTTCGCCGAGGCTGGCGACGCCCAGCTCCAATGGGTCGCTGAAACCGTCGATGCTCAACTGGCGCGCCTGCTCAAAGGCCTTGCGCGACTGCGTCAGCAGATCGGGTGCGGCGTCCGCTTCGCTGCTCATGGCAAACAGCGCCCGGCCCAGCGAATAAGCGGCCCACGTGCTGCGCAACGCGCGTTGATCCGCCGGCAATGCGAGCACTTTCTGGAAGTAATCGGCAGCCAATTCATGGTCACCGGCGCTGAACGCCACGGCGCCCGCCAGATAGAGCCTGTGCTCGGTCGGCAGACTTGCGCCCTGCGCCTCGACCTGATGAGCATCGCTCAGCGTGCGCAGTTGTTTGACCAACGCCTGCTGCGGCACCGTCAAACCAGCCTGTTCGGCGTCGTCGCGCTGCACGGCATAGTCAGGCGCGTCCATGCTGTAGACGACTTCGCTGACGTTCTTCAAACCCGTAATCGCCTGCCCGAGACGACTGATCTCGAACCGGAAGTTGCCTTCCGGCAGCTCCGCCAGCGACTGGCCCCGGTTGTCGAGCAGGCGCATAGGGAAATCCGGCCCGCAGGCCACTGCCGAACCCAGTGGAAAACCGAGGCTCAGGCAAAGCAAATGGCGGGGCCAGTTACGGGTGAACATTCGAACCTCCTTGATCAATGTTTGTGCAGCGTGCCCAACCAATGGCGCGCTGCCCACCGGCCAGGATCCGACCGTCGCGCAGGCGGGTGAAGGTAAGCAGATCCGGGCTTTGTTGCAACGCATAACCGGCCAGCGCATCGGCGCCTTCACAACCTCGTGCGGCGAGCGTCAGGCGTTCGGGCCAGGCGCTGTCGAGGTTGCCTTGATTGCTGATGCTGACGTCATAGAGGCCATCCTGCGCCGAGAGTTTCAGCGTCAGGCGACTATCGAGGGCATCGCCACGGGCCACGGCGCGCAAGGTCGTCAGGCTCCAGGCCCGGCGATCATTGACCAATGGCAGGCGAAACCAGATCAGCCCGGCCAGATGAGCCGGTGGATCGTCGCGCAACTGGGTAGCAAGTGTGCTCAGTTGCTGCGGATCGGCCAGCAATTCCCGGCGCTCGCCGACGCGCTCAATGGGCACTTCGCTTTCCACGTCGGGTGCGCCGCCGGCCTGCGGCAACAACGCTACGCCATAGGCCGGCAGCGCCAGATAAAAAGGTTTCGACGTGATGCGGCTCCAGGCACCGGCCCATTTTCTGGCCTGATCCGGGTCAAACAATCCCATGCGCGGGTCGCTCACCGCATGCACCTGCAACACGCTGCTATCGACTGTGGATAACAATGCAGGCAGTTCAGGACTGTCGAGCCACGCCGGCAGCGCAGTAATGCTCAACGGCATGGAAGCCGGCAGCACCGCGCGCAAATCCGTGAGGAATTTCCGATAAGCCGGTAGCCGAGCGTTCCCGGCATCGTGGTCGATTTCCACGCCGGAGAGCACCAGCCCCTGCGCCTGCCAATCGCTGAGCACTTGCAGGATCTGCGCAGAGACCTCGTCCTGATCCAGCGACTTGAGCTGGCCATCGAGACGAATCACCGCAATCAGCGGCCGGCCATCCCGTTTGAGCAGCACCGGGTCGATTCGCGCCCGGTTCCAGCCCGCCTTGGGGAATGCTTGCAAGGCCAACACCCGCAGGGTCGAAAAATCCGCACGGCTGTCTTTGAGTGCGGCTTCGTGGGCCGGCGTCCATTGTCGTTGCCATACATAAAGTTGCTGATCGAGCGGCGGTGCGTCCTGTTGTTCGCAACCGCTAAGCAAAGCCAGCATCACCAGCAAGCCTGACAGGCGAGCGAGAAAAACCATAAAACTCCTAAGCCTGAATCTCATATTTGTAGGAGCGAGGCTTGCCCGCGAAGCTTTTGGCGGAGTTTAGGACGCCTTCGCGGGCAAGTCGGGTCGCCGCATCGCTCGCTCCTACACGCCGCGTCAGATGCTACAGGTCGAGCACCAAAGGCTGCGAGCCCTGCGCCGGAATCGCACAACAAATCAGGACATGTCCTACTTCCGGCACTTCCGCTGGTGGCTGTGGATAATTCACCTGACCGCTGATCAGGCGAGTCTTACAGGTCCCGCAGGAACCGCCGCGGCAACTGAACTCCGGGCGCAAACCGCGGCTTTCCGCCAACTCCAGCAAACTGCCGCCGTCGGGTTGCCAGCGAGCTTCTTTGGCCGAACGCTCGAACACCACCGGCACTGACGTGGTCGCGGCGGGCGGTTGCTCGATGACCACCGCATCGGGGTCCGGCCGGCGACGCAAGGTCGACGGGCCGAAGGTCTCGGCGTGAATCCTGCTGTCACGGATGTCCAGTTCCCGCAGGCTGTCGTACAGCCCCTGGGTAAAACTGCCCGGCCCGCAGAGTACAAAATCGAGCTGATCGTAGTCCTCCACTTCAAGGATGTTCTTCAGCAACGCGGCGTCTATCCGTCCGGTCAGGTCAAAGTCCTCACCCTCGTGAGCATCGGCCTCCGGCTGACTGAGCAGACGCAGCACCCGCACCGAATCACCGGCGTCATCCAGCAAACGATCCAGCTCGGAGCGAAACGGTTGATCAGCCAGCGTGCGCGAACTCTGGAAAAACCATGTAGGCCGAATGTGTCGGGTGCGCAGGCCTTGATACACCACCTCCCGTACCATCGACAGCAGCGGCGTAATGCCTACGCCGGCGGCCAACAACACCAGCGGCCGACGTTCATGGGTTGCCACGGTGAAGTGCCCCTGAGGCGCGCGGGCTTCCAGCAGGTCACCGACACGAACCTGCTCATGCAGATGCGAAGACACCCGCCCTTCTCGCTTCACGCTGATGCGGAAAAAGTCATCGGACGGCGCGCTCGACAGGCTGTAGGTGCGGATATGCACCTCGCCGCCAATGTTGAACCGCAGCGGTAGATGCTGCCCCGCTTGAAACAGCGGCAACCCGGCGCCATCGGCGGGCTCCAGATAGATCGAGCGGATGTTGTGGCTTTCCGCTTCGATGCGCACCACCCGCAGCGGCCGCCAATGATCACCCAGCGCCCGGGCTTGCAGGCGTGCGTTGGCCTGCTCCCAGGTGCCCGTCAGCAAACTGGTGGGCGATACGCCGTCGAAGCGCCAGCGCAGAGCCAGTGCTGCAGGCCGACGCACCACCTGCTCCACCTCGAATGTCCACAGACGCTCGGCGCCTTGAAAGGCTTCGACTTGGGGGCCTTCAAGGATGATTTCGGTACGACCGCTGAGGTGCAGCAGGTCGCCGGAGTTGAAATCGATAAACAGCAAGCCCGCCCGTGGATTGATCAACAGGTTGCCCAGGGTATTGAAGAACAGATTGCCGGCGAAGTCCGGGATGGTCAGACGATTACCTTCCACGTGTACGAAACCGGCCTGACCGCCACGGTGGGAAACGTCCACTGAGCGCCGACCGTCGACATCCACATAACTGGCGACGAAGAAGGTATCGGCGTCGGCAATCATGGCTTTGGCAGCGTCATCCAGAGCGCCCAGGTGCTGCGCGATGCGCGTCGAGGGATCCGCCAGCGGCACCGAACGAAACTGCCGCAATTGAATGTATTGCGGGCAGTTGCCGAAGGACTGTTCGACCATTACGCCGAAGCCATTCGCCGTCACGGCGCCGACGCGACCATTGAGGCGGTTGCGCCGCCGCGTGTGCAGTTCGATCCCCAACAAGCCGATCGCCGCGCCATCGGTCAATTGCGCCGGGTCATCCGCCCCCGGCAAGATGTCGAATTGCAGCGCACCTGGCTCGGGCGAATGAGCGAAGCCCGGTTGCCCCTCAAGAATGCTCGCCCAAGGATTGCCGTCGATGTCCACTGCGCCGTACAGCATGAACGGCAGTTGCTCATAGAATTTGCGGTGCTGGTCCGGCATCTCAGTGCGAACCACCCTACGACCCAACTCCTCCATTCGCTGGGCAACACCGACGTGTGCCTGCAACTGTTTTTCGCCCGCGTGCCAAGGTGACTGGTCCATTACGGCTTCTCCCGTGCGCGCCAGGCGCAGTGTGAACGGCCCGACAATGCCGGGCCGCAGGTATCAGGCAGTTTTTTGCAGGCCGGCGACAGTGCGCGGCATGCCGACAAACCCTGGCAAGGCTTCGATGCGCGCCAGCCAGGCCCGCACGTTGGCGTAGTCCTCGAGCGACACGTTGCCTTCCGGAGCGTGGGCGATGTAACTGTAGGCGGCCACGTCGGCAATGGTCGGTTCGCTGCCGGTCAGGTAAACCGTATCCGCCAGTTCCTGATCGATCAGTTTGAGCCAGACGTGGGCGTAAGCGATCGTCTCTTCAGCCCTGTAAGGCGCGCCAAACACCGTGATCAGCCGGGCCCGGCCCGGACCAAAGGCAATCGGTCCAGCCGCCACTGACAACCAGCGTTGAACCTTGGCGGCGCCGAGCGGGTCGTCTGGCAGCCAGCGACCGTTACCGTATTTTTTCGCCAGGTAAACCAGAATCGCGTTGGAATCGGCCAGCACCACGCCTTGATCATCGATGGCCGGGACCTGTCCGAACGGGTTGATCGCCAGGTAATCGGGCTGTTTGTGCGCGCCCTTGGCCATATCGACCAGGATCAGCTCGGTCGGCAGTTGCAGCAGGGATAACATCAGCTCCACACGGTGAGCATGGCCGGAACGTGGGAAGTTGTAGAGTTTGATCGCTTGCATGGTCGACTCCGCTGGGTGGTGGCGCCGTTCTGAAACGATCAGCGCCGATGGGAGCCATCTTCCACCCCCAACCAAAACAACAGAATAACCAGCAAACGCAATCAATTATTTCAGCCAGTGCAATAACCCTCAGCCCTGCAAGGCCGGGTGTTCGCGCAGCGCTTTCACCGTGAAGTCGACAAAACTGCGAATCCGGGCCGGCGCATTGCGGCCGCCCTGATACACCACATGGATGGGCAATGGCGGCAGTTCGAAGTCAGCCAATACGATTTCCAGTTCGCCGGAAGCGACTTTACTGGCGACTTGATAAGACAGGACACGGGTGAATCCCAGCCCGAGACACGCAGCCGTAATGGCTGCCTGATTCGCCGTCACCACCAATCGCGATTCAACCCGCACGCTGAGTGGCTCGCGCGCATCCTGAAAAGGCCAGCTTTTAAGCTGACCAATAGCGGACGTCGAAATAACCGGTGCACGCGCCAAATCCTGAGGATGCACGGGCCTGCCCTGTGCCTCCAGAAATGGCGGAGCAGCGCAAATCACCCGCCGTACTTCGCCGACGCGGATCGCGTGCTGGTTGCTGTCGGGCAATTCACCGATGCGCACAGCCACATCAATCCCCTCCTCGACCATGCTCACTACCCGATCGACCAGCAAGCCGTTGATGCAGACTTCAGGAAACTGCTTCAGATAACTCACCATTACCGGCGTAACGAACAACTCACCAAATAACACCGGCGCGGTGATCGTCAGTTGCCCACGGGGTTCGGCATGACTGCCCGCAGCTGAATCCTCCGCTTCCTGCACCTCGGCAAGGATCCTGCGACAGTCTTCGAGATACCGCTGACCCGCCTCGCTCAAATGCACGCTGCGTGTGGTGCGCGTCAGCAAGCGTGTGCCAATGCGTTTTTCCAGCGCGGCCACGGCACGGGTAACACTGGCCGCCGACAGGCCCAAACGCCGCGCCGCTGCCGAGAAACCTTGGTCCTGGGCGACGGCGGCGAAGACCTGCATTTCCTGGAATCGGTCCACTGGGTATGTCCTCTACTCAGATATTCGCTACCGTCAGGCTGCGAATCCAATACGGCGTTCAAAACAATCTAGTCTGACATAACCGGGAATTTGCGAGGTCTTGATTATGGCAAAGGATAAGAAGCGCCCGCTTAAGCAGAACGCTGCAGACAGCTCGAAGATGTCTAACAAGGATTACCTGGAAGAACTGCGCCGACTGCACGTCGAAACCGTCAAGTTGCAGGAGTGGGTAAGGCAAAAAGGGATCAAGGTGTGCATTGTTTTCGAGGGCCGCGACGGTGCCGGCAAGGGAGGGACAATCAAGGCCCTGACTGAACGGGTGAGCCCACGTATCTTTCGGGTGGTGGCGTTGAGCGCGCCGACCGAACGTGAGAAAACCCAGATGTATGTCCAACGGTACCTGCCGCATCTGCCGGCGGCTGGCGAAGTGGTGATCTTCGATCGCAGTTGGTACAACCGTGCGGGCGTTGAACGCGTGATGGGGTTCTGCACCCAAGAGCAGGTCGACCGTTTCCTGAAGTCGATTCCGTTGGTGGAACGTGCAATCGTCGATTCAGGCGTCATCCTGATCAAATATTGGCTGGAGGTCAGCCAAGAGGAACAGACACGACGTCTCCAGGCACGCATCAAGGATGGACGCAAAATCTGGAAGCTCACCGGCATGGATCTCAAGTCATACAGCCGCTGGTACGACTATTCACGCGCCCGTGACGACATGTTCAAGATGACCGACACCGAACATGCCCCCTGGTTCGTGGCCAACTCCAATGACAAGCGACGGGCTCGCCTGAACATCATCACCGACCTGCTCAGCCGCATTCCCTATAAGGATGTTCCGAGGGAGCCTGTGAAGTTGCCCAAACGCCAGAAACCAGGCAGCTATCGAGAGCCGGATTATCCACTGCGATTGATAGAGGAAAAATTCTGAGCTGAATGTAAAAGGGGCAAGGTCCTGTCAACAACAGGAACCCTGCCCCTCGATTCAGCTGTGGATAACTTATTCCACGGTGACTGACTTCGCCAGGTTGCGCGGCTGGTCAACGTCTGTGCCTTTCAACACCGCGACGTAGTACGACAGCAACTGCAGCGGGATGGTGTAGAGGATCGGCGACAGAATGTCGTGGATGTGCGGCATGTGCACAACGTGGGTGCCTTCGCCGTTGGTCATGCCGGCCTGTTCGTCAGCGAAGACGATCAGCTGGCCGCCACGGGCGCGCACTTCCTGGAGGTTGGACTTCAACTTCTCCAGCAGTTCGTTGTTGGGCGCCACGGTCACGACCGGCATGTCGTTATCCACAAGCGCCAACGGGCCGTGTTTCAGTTCGCCGGCCGGGTAAGCTTCAGCGTGGATGTAGGAGATTTCCTTGAGTTTCAAGGCACCTTCCATCGCTACCGGGAATTGCGCGCCACGACCGAGGAACAGGGTGTGATGCTTCTCGGCGAACAACTCGGCGATTTTCTCCACCGTGCTGTCCATGGCCAGGGCTTCGCCAAGACGGGTCGGCAGGCGACGCAGTTCTTCGACCAGGGTGGCTTCGACGCCTTTGGCCAAAGTGCCGCGCACCTGACCGAGGGACAGCGTCAGCAACAGCAGGCCAACCAATTGAGTGGTGAAGGCTTTGGTCGAGGCCACGCCGATTTCGCGACCGGCCTGGGTCAGCAAGGTCAGGTCGGACTCACGCACCAGCGAGCTGATGCCGACGTTGCAGATCGCCAGGCTGGCGAGGAAGCCCAGCTCCTTGGCGTTGCGCAGCGCGGCCAGGGTGTCGGCGGTTTCGCCGGACTGGGAAATGGTCACGAACAGGGTGTCGGGCTGCACCACGACTTTGCGATAGCGGAATTCACTGGCGACTTCGACCTGGCACGGGATGCCGGCCAGTTCTTCCAGCCAGTAACGGGCGACCATGCCGGCGTGGTAGCTGGTGCCGCAGGCGACGATCTGCACGTTGCGCACTTTGGCGAACAGCTCGGCAGCCTGTGGGCCGAAAGCTTGCACCAACACACCGTCCGGGCTCAGACGACCTTCGAGGGTACGCTGCACCACAGCCGGTTGTTCGTGGATTTCCTTGAGCATGAAGTGGCGGAACTCGCCCTTGTCAGCCACGTCGGCACCGTCACGATACTGCACGGTTTGGCGCTCGACGACCTTGCCGCTAACGTCCCAGATCTGCACGCTATCGCGACGAATTTCGGCGATATCGCCTTCTTCCAGGTACATGAAGCGGTCAGTGACCTGGCGCAGGGCCAATTGGTCGGAAGCGAGGAAGTTTTCACCCAGGCCAAGGCCGATCACCAACGGGCTGCCACTGCGAGCGGCGAGCAGACGATCCGGTTGCCGAGCGCTGATCACGGCCAGGCCGTAAGCACCGTGCAACTCTTTAACGGTGGCCTTGAGGGCCACGGTCAGGTCGTTCAGATCTTTGAGTTTGTGGTTCAGCAGGTGGGCGATGACTTCAGTGTCGGTGTCCGATGTGAACACGTAACCCAATGCCTTGAGTTGTTCGCGCAGGGCTTCGTAGTTCTCGATGATGCCGTTGTGCACCACCGCCAGATCACCGGAAAAATGCGGGTGAGCGTTGCGCTCGCACGGCGCACCGTGAGTGGCCCAGCGAGTGTGGGCGATGCCCAGGCGGCCGGCCAGCGGCTCGGCTTCGAGCGCCAGTTCCAGTTCGCTGACTTTACCCGGACGACGCATGCGCTCGAGCTGTTGGTCATTGGTATAGACCGCCACACCGGCGCTGTCATAGCCACGGTATTCCAGGCGCTTGAGGCCTTCGAGGAGGATGGCAGTGATGTTACGTTCTGCGACTGCACCGACAATTCCACACATGCTATTTCTCCTGACTGACAGCCGCGCATATCAGCGTGATACCGCGGGCTTGTATCTGATCGCGTGCCTCCAGCGGCAGGCGATCATCGGTAATTAGGGTATGGACGCTGCTCCATGGCAGCTCCAGGTTGGGAATCTTGCGGCCTATCTTGTCGGACTCCACCATCACGATCACTTCACGGGCAACATCCGCCATGACGCGGCTGAGTCCCAGCAATTCATTGAAGGTGGTGGTACCGCGCACCAGGTCGATGCCGTCGGCACCGATGAACAACTGATCGAAATCGTAGGAGCGCAGCACTTGCTCGGCGACCTGCCCCTGGAAAGACTCGGAATGCGGGTCCCAGGTACCGCCGGTCATCAGCAGCACCGGTTCATGCTCGAGTTCACTCAAGGCGTTGGCGACATGAAGCGAGTTGGTCATCACCACCAGGCCCGGCTGTTGACCGAGCTCCGGAATCATCGCTGCCGTGGTGCTGCCGCTGTCGATGATGATCCGGGCATGCTCGCGGATCCGCGCAACGGCAGCGCGGGCGATCGCCTGTTTGTACCTGGAAACCGGCTGCCCGATATCGGCGACCAGTTCCTGAGGCATGGTGATCGCACCGCCATACCGGCGCAACAAAAGACCATTGCTTTCGAGCGCCGCCAGGTCCTTGCGAATCGTAACTTCCGAGGTTTCGAAGCGCTTGGCCAGTTCATCAACACTGACTTCGCCCTGCTCATTGAGCAAGGCGAGGATATTGTGACGGCGTTGAGGTGTATTGCGCTTCGACATGACCTGGTAAGTTTCGATTCGAAAGATAACGGAAGCAATCAAAACCTATTGGCGAAACTTCGTCAAGCGCGAGGCGATAAAAAGGTCTGTGGATAACCTTGTAGGAGCCGGCTTGCCGGCGATGGGCCGACGCGGTGTTTCAGGTAAACCGCTATCGCCGGCAAGCCAGCTCCTACAGGGATTGTGGATAACTCAGGCCTTTTTGATTTTCACTGGCCGTTTCCAGCCATCGATATTCTTCTGGCGCGCACGTCCGACGGCCAGTTGCTCTTTATCCACATTCTGCGTGATGGTCGATCCGGCCGCAGTGGTCGCACCGCTAGAGATATCCACAGGCGCCACCAACGAGTTGTTGGAACCGATGAACACATCCTCACCCAACACGGTTTTCCACTTGTTGGCACCGTCATAGTTGCACGTGATGGTGCCTGCACCGATGTTGGTGCGTGCGCCAATCTCGGCATCGCCCAGATAGGCCAAGTGACCGGCCTTGGCGCCTTCGCCCATGTGAGCGTTTTTCAGCTCGACAAAGTTACCCACATGCGCGCGAGCCTCCAGCACGGAGCCGGGACGCAGGCGCGCGAATGGACCGGCATCGCTGCCTTCGCCCATGATCGCGCCTTCGATATGGCTGTTCGCCTTGATCATCACGCCTTTGCGCAAAGTGCTGTCCTTGATCACGCAGTTCGGGCCGATCACCACGTCATCTTCGATGACAACCTTGCCTTCGAGAATCACGTTGATGTCGATCAGCACATCGCGACCGACAGTGATGTCACCACGGACATCGAAACGTGCCGGGTCGCGCAGGGTCACGCCCTGGGCCATCAAACGACGACCCGCGCGCAGTTGATAATGACGCTCGAGCTCGGAAAGCTGCTTGCGATCATTGGCGCCCTGCACTTCCATCGCATCGTGAGGCTGCTCGGTCGCCACCACCAGACCATCACTGACTGCCATGGCAATCACGTCAGTCAGGTAGTACTCGCCCTGGGCGTTGTTGTTGGAAAGACGGCTCATCCAGCCGCCCAGTTGCGCGAACGGCAGCGCGAGAATACCGGTGTTGCCTTCAGTGATCGCACGCTCGGCTTCGTTGGCGTCTTTCTGCTCGACGATAGCCGTCACCTTGCCGGCAGCATCACGAACGATGCGGCCATAGCCGGTTGGATCATCCAGCTGAACGGTCAGCAAACCCAATTGCTGCGGTGCAACCTGCTTGAGCAGACGTTGAAGGGTCTCGACTTCGATCAACGGCACATCGCCGTAAAGAATCAGGACGGTGTCGGATTCAATGAACGGGACTGCCTGAGCAACCGCGTGGCCAGTACCCAACTGCTTGTCCTGCAGGACGAAATTCAGATCATCGGCTGCCAGTCGCTCACGTACGGCGTCGGCACCATGGCCAATCACCACGTGGATGCGCTGTGGATCAAGTTGCCGCGCGCTGTGGATAACATGGCCAAGCATCGAGTTGCCGGCAATCGGATGCAGGACTTTCGGCAGTGCCGAACGCATGCGAGTGCCTTGGCCGGCAGCGAGGATAACAATTTCAAGAGACATGACTGGCTACCAATCCTGGATGGTCAGCGGCTGCGACCAGGTTATGAAAATCGGAAAAGAAAAAAGGGTAGCCGAGGCTACCCTTTTTAATCAATCGCGCAACAAGTGATGGCCTGTTAGTGGCCAAACTTCTTGCGGATCTGCTGGACGGTGCGCAGCTGAGCTGCAGCCTCGGCCAGACGTGCGGCAGCAGAACCGTAATCGAATTCCGCGCCCCGCTCATGCAAGGCCTTCTCGGCAGCCTTAACGGCTTCCTGAGCGGAGGCTTCGTCCAGGTCGGCAGCTCGTTGCACGGTGTCGGCAAGAACCTTGACCATGTTCGGCTGAACCTCGAGGAAACCACCGGAGATGTAATACACCTCCTCTTCCCCGCCCTGCTTGACCAGGCGGATCGGGCCAGGCTTGAGATTAGTGATCAGCGGCGCGTGGCCCAGGGCGATACCAAGATCACCCAGTGCACCGTGCGCAATCACCATCTCGACCAGGCCGGAAAAGATTTCTCCTTCCGCGCTGACGATATCGCAATGGACTGTCATAGCCATCTGATTGCCTCAACCTAAATTAGCGCCCGTTGCCGGGCGCCGGGATTACAGTTTCTTGGCTTTCTCGATCGCTTCTTCGATGCCGCCGACCATGTAGAACGCTTGTTCTGGCAGGTGGTCGTAGTCACCGTTGAGGATGCCTTTGAAGCCAGCAATGGTGTCTTTCAGGGAAACGTATTTACCCGAGGCACCGGTGAAGACTTCAGCCACGAAGAACGGCTGCGACAAGAAGCGCTGGATCTTACGAGCACGGTTTACCAACTGCTTGTCGGCTTCCGACAGCTCGTCCATACCCAGGATCGCAATGATGTCCTTCAGTTCTTTGTAACGCTGCAGAACGTACTGTACACCGCGAGCGGTATCGTAGTGGTCCTGGCCGATTACGTTCGGGTCCAGCTGGCGCGAAGTCGAGTCGAGTGGATCGACCGCTGGGTAGATACCCAGGGAAGCGATGTCACGGGACAGAACGACGGTGGCGTCCAAGTGGGCGAAGGTGGTCGCTGGCGACGGGTCAGTCAAGTCATCCGCAGGTACGTATACCGCTTGGATCGAGGTGATCGAACCGTTTTTGGTCGAAGTGATACGCTCTTGCAGAGTACCCATCTCTTCGGCCAGGGTCGGCTGGTAACCTACTGCGGAAGGCATACGGCCCAGCAGTGCGGATACTTCAGTACCGGCCAGGGTGTAACGATAGATGTTGTCGACGAACAGCAGAACGTCGTTACCTTCGTCACGGAACTTCTCGGCCATGGTCAGGCCGGTCAGTGCTACGCGCAGACGGTTACCCGGCGGCTCGTTCATCTGACCGTAAACCAGTGCCACTTTGTCCAGAACGTTGGAGTCCTTCATCTCGTGGTAGAAGTCGTTACCCTCACGAGTACGCTCACCCACACCGGCGAACACGGAATAACCGCTGTGCTCGATGGCGATGTTACGGATCAGTTCCATCATGTTTACGGTTTTGCCTACACCGGCACCACCGAACAGACCAACTTTACCACCCTTGGCGAACGGGCAAACCAGGTCGATAACCTTGATGCCGGTTTCCAGCAGGTCGTTGCCGCCCGCTTGCTCAGCGAAGGTTGGCGCAGGACGGTGAATGCCCCAGCGCTCTTCGGTGGCGATCGGGCCAGCTTCGTCGATCGGGTTGCCCAGTACGTCCATGATCCGGCCCAGAGTCGCTTTACCGACCGGTACGGAGATGGCTGCGCCAGAGTCGGTGACTTCCAGACCGCGCTTCAAGCCCTCGGTGGAACCCATCGCAATGGTACGAACCACGCCGTCGCCCAGCTGCTGCTGAACTTCGAGAGTGGTGCCTGCATCGCTTTTTACACTCAAAGCGTTGTAGATGCTCGGTACGCTGTCGCGTGGGAATTCCACGTCGATAACGGCGCCGATGATTTGAACGATACGTCCGCTACTCATAGCTGGATCCTCTGAATATTTGAACCGTTAAACCGCGGCAGCGCCGCCGACGATTTCCGAGATCTCTTGGGTGATCGCAGCCTGACGCGCCTTGTTGTAGACCAGCTGCAAATCGCTGATCAAATCACCGGCGTTGTCGGTAGCGTTCTTCATCGCGATCATCCGCGCAGCTTGTTCAGCCGCGTTGTTCTCGACCACCGCCTGGTAGACCTGCGACTCCACGTAACGGACCATCAAGCCGTCAAGCAGCTCTTTGGCGTCCGGTTCGTACAGATAATCCCAGTGGTGCTTGAGTCCTTGATCCGGGGTTGCCACCAGTGGAATCAACTGCTCCACGGTAGGCGTTTGCGTCATGGTGTTGATGAACTTGTTGGACACCACGGACAGGCGGTCAATACGGCCGTCCAGGTAGGCATCCAGCATCACCTTGACGCTGCCGATCAGGTCATTGATCGACGGCTCTTCACCCAGGTGGCTGATAGCTGCTACGACGTTACCGCCGAAGTTGCGGAAGAAAGCCGCACCCTTGCTACCAACAACACACAGATCAATCTCGACGCCGTTTTCGCGGTTTACCGCCATGTCCTTGACCAGAGCCTTGAACAGGTTGGTGTTCAAGCCACCACACAGACCACGGTCACTGCTCACCACGACATAACCAACACGCTTTACTTCACGGTCGATCATGAATGGGTGGCGATATTCCGGGTTAGCGTTGGCCAAATGGCCAATAACCTGGCGGATGCGCTCCGCGTAAGGACGGCTAGCAGCCATGCGCATTTGTGCCTTGCGCATTTTACTGACCGCCACTTTTTCCATGGCGCTGGTAATCTTTTGCGTGCTTTTGATGCTCGCAATCTTACTGCGAATCTCTTTTGCGCCTGCCATGTAACACCTATCAGGTTAGCAAGCGGGAGCCTTGCGGCTCCCGCTGCGGCTTACCAGGTTTGGGTGGCCTTGAACTTCTCGATACCGGCTTTCATGCCAGCGTCGATTTCGTCATTGAAGTCACCCTTCACGTTGATCTTCGCCATCAATTCGGCGTGATCGCGGTTGAAGAAAGCAATCAGCGCTTGTTCGAAGCTGCCGATCTTGGCGATTTCAACGTCAGTCAGGAACCCACGCTCAGCGGCATACAGCGACAGCGCCATGTCAGCGATCGACATTGGTGCGTATTGCTTCTGCTTCATCAGCTCGGTAACGCGCTGACCATGCTCAAGTTGCTTACGGGTCGCTTCGTCCAGGTCAGAAGCGAACTGGGCGAATGCCGCCAGTTCACGGTACTGAGCCAGAGCGGTACGGATACCACCGGAGAGCTTCTTGATGATCTTGGTCTGAGCGGCACCACCCACACGGGATACCGAAACACCGGCGTTCACAGCAGGACGGATCCCGGAGTTGAACATGGCCGATTCCAGGAAGATCTGACCGTCGGTGATGGAAATCACGTTGGTCGGAACGAACGCGGAAACGTCGCCAGCCTGGGTTTCGATGATCGGCAGTGCGGTCAGGGAACCGGTTTTGCCGGTCACTGCGCCGTTGGTGAACTTCTCTACGTATTCTTCCGAAACGCGGGATGCGCGCTCCAGCAGACGGGAGTGGAGATAGAACACGTCGCCTGGGTAAGCTTCACGGCCTGGTGGACGGCGCAGCAGCAGGGAAATCTGGCGGTAAGCCACTGCTTGCTTGGACAGATCGTCATAAACGATCAGCGCGTCTTCACCGCGGTCGCGGAAGTACTCACCCATGGTGCAACCGGAGTACGGTGCCAGGAATTGCAGTGCTGCAGATTCCGAAGCGCTCGCTGCCACGACGATGGTGTTAGCCAGTGCGCCGTTTTCTTCCAGCTTGCGAACCACGTTGGCGATGGTCGATTGTTTCTGACCGATCGCTACGTAGACGCAGAAAATGCCGCTGTTTTTCTGGTTGATGATCGCGTCGATCGCCAGAGCGGTTTTACCGATCTGACGGTCACCGATGATCAGCTCACGCTGGCCACGGCCGACAGGGATCATGGCATCGACAGCCTTGTAGCCAGTCTGTACAGGCTGGTCTACCGACTTACGCCAGATCACGCCTGGAGCAACTTTCTCGACCGCGTCGGTCTCGGTGTTGTTCAGCGGACCTTTGCCGTCAACTGGGTTACCCAGTGCGTCGACTACGCGACCCAGCAGTTCCTTACCAACCGGAACTTCGAGGATGCGGCCGGTGCACTTGGCGCTCATGCCTTCAGCCAGAGTCTGGTATGCGCCCAATACAACGGCACCTACAGAGTCTTGCTCCAGGTTGAGGGCCATACCGAAGACGCCGCCCGGAAACTCGATCATCTCGCCGTACATTACGTCGGCCAGACCGTGAATCCGCACGATACCGTCAGATACGCTGACGACAGTGCCTTCGTTACGGGCTTGGGAGGTCACATCGAGCTTGTCGATGCGGCCCTTGATAATTTCACTTATTTCGGAAGGATTGAGTTGCTGCATTGCTCTGCTGCCCCTTCAAACTCAAGATTTCAATGCTTCGGCAAGGCTCGCGAGTTTGCCGCGAACCGAGCCATCGATAACCAGGTCGCCGGCGCGGATGACAATGCCCCCAATAAGGGATTTGTCTTCCTCGACTTGCAGGCGCACTTCCCGGTTGAGTCGTGCACTGAGAACCTTGGCGAGTTTGTCTTGCTGTTCTTGGTTCAATGCAAAAGCACTGGTCACTTCAACGTCTACCGACTTCTCTTGTTCGGCCTTGTACAGGTCGAACAGAGCGGATATCTCCGGCAACAGCGGGAGACGGTCGTTTTCGGCAACGACGTTGATGAAGTTCTGTGCCTTGGCATCAAACTTGTCGCCGCACACGTCAATAAACGTGGCGGCCTTGTCTGCGCTCGTCAGTCGCGGGGCCTTGAGCACGCGCTGCATGGTGTCGTCTTGCGACACTGCTGCAGCCAGGCCGAGCATGGCTGACCAAGAGGCCAGTTGCTGGTGGGCCTGGGCGTGCTCGAAGGCTGCCTTAGCGTAAGGTCGGGCCAACGTGGTCAATTCTGCCATGATCGCCCTCGCTTAAATTTCAGCAGCCAGTTTGTTTACCAGCTCCGCGTGCGCGTTTTGATCGATTGTGGCACCCAGGATCTTCTCGGCGCCGCCAACGGCCAGTGCACCCAGTTGGGCACGCAGCGCGTCTTTGACACTGTTCAGTTCCTGCTCGATCTCGGCCTGAGCCTGAACCTTCACACGGTCAGCGTCGATACGGGCTTTTTCAACAGCCTCTTCAACAATCTGGTTACCGCGTTTCTTGGCTTGCTCAATGATTTCAGCTGCCTGAGCCTTAGCTTCGCGCAGTTGTTGACCCGCTTTATCTTGGGCCAACTCCAGGTCGCGAGCTGCTCGGGCGGCAGCGTCCAGTCCATCCGCGATCTTCTTCTGACGTTCGTGCAAAGCCGCGATGACCGGAGGCCACACGAACTTCATGCAAAACAGTACAAAAATGAAGAACGCAACGGACTGGCCAATCAGGGTTGCATTAATGTTCACGCCAACACCTCGCTCGTTCGTTGCACATCAAACCAATCACTCGAAGGTTCGAGTGATTAGCCAGCGAGTTGACCAACGAATGGGTTCGCGAAGGTGAAGAACAGAGCGATACCAACACCGATCATGGTTACGGCGTCGAGCAGACCGGCAACGATGAACATTTTAACTTGCAGCATTGGAACCATTTCTGGCTGACGCGCTGCGCCTTCCAGGAACTTGCCGCCCAACAGGCCGAAACCAATTGCGGTACCCAGTGCGCCCAGGCCGATCAACAGTGCAACAGCGATAGCGGTTAGACCAACTACAGTTTCCATCTTTCCTCCCGACTTTTACGTCGTATGGTTTAGGTTTTTTAGATTTTAAAGCGGTAAAACAAATCGTTTCATAGCCCTGTTCGGGCCCCCACCCGTTTGACCGGGTGGGACATCAGACTAGTCGAGACTGGCCTTAATGGTTCTCTTCGTGCGCCATCGAAAGGTAAACGATGGTCAGCATCATGAAGATAAACGCCTGCAGGGTGATGATCAGGATGTGGAACACAGCCCACGCCCACTGCAGAACTACGCCCAGGCCGCTAAGCCAGAGCAGACCGCTGCCGAACATCACAGCAATCAGAATGAAGACCAGCTCGCCGGCGTACATGTTGCCGAACAGACGCAGTGCCAGGGAGATTGGCTTGGCTACCAGCGTCACGAACTCCAGCAGGAAGTTCACCGGAATCAGCAGGGCCTGAACGAAGATGTTCTTGCTGCCGAACGGGTGCAGGGTCAGCTCGCCGACAAAGCCGCCGATGCCCTTGACCTTGATGCTGTAGAAAATGATCAACGCGAACACCGACAGGGCCATGCCCAGGGTAGCGTTCGGGTCAGTGGTCGATACGGCACGGAACGGAATGTGCGCATCGCCAGTGATCAGGATGGCCAGCTGAGGAATCCAGTCGACCGGGATCAGGTCGACGGCGTTCATCAGGAAGACCCAGACGAAGATGGTCAGTGCCAGCGGTGCAATCACCGGGCTACGGCCATGGAAGCTGTCTTTCACGCTGCCATCGACGAATTCGACCAATACTTCAACGAAGTTCTGCAAAGCACCAGGCTGACCGGAAGTCGCTTTCTTTGCCGCCATGCGGAAAAGAAGAACGAAGATCAGACCCAAAGCGACCGACCAGCCGAGGGTATCGACGTGGAAAGCCCAGAAGCCCATTTCTTTGGCTTCTGCTGCGGTGTGGGCAAAACCCCACCCGCCGGTTGGGTGCTGACCGAAGGTCAGGTTCTGCAAGTGGTGCTGGATATAGCCCGAAGCGGTTGTTTCTGCCATGGTTGCCTCAAACGCCCTAAGGTCTCGAAAGTCTTGTTCTCATCAGCAGGGGCGCGAACCAGCTGACCAGTTGGGTCAACACGAAGACGCCGAATACAGCTAGCGGCGCCAATGGCTTCACACCTGCAAACGTCAATGCAAAAAGCACTGCCGTCAAAATCAGTTTGCCCGCCTCGCCGGCATAAAAAGACCGGACGATGGCTTGAGCTGCTCGGGCGCCGGAAAACCGAAATGCCCTGTGAGCGAAATAAACATTGGGCAGCAAGGCTATCAGGCCTCCGCAGAGTCCTGAGTACCCGGCAACGACTCCGTGCCATTGCCACAGCGCCAAAGCGGCGATCAGCAACACGACAAACTGAGCCATCAACACCGGAAAAACTGCCAGGCGATGGAACGGCAAGCGGTTTGGCGTGCGGGTTTCCATCACTAATACTCCCCAATGGTCGGCTGCCAGAATTCAATAACTTGGCATAATTTGTGCCGACAAAATGCGCGCAGAGTATAGGGGCGGTTCTGCCCCTATTCAACTGTCAGGTAGTGATTTCCGACTGCACGCTACATGAGGAAATGTTTCAGCGAATGTGTGCGAGCACACCCTGAAGCTCATCAAGGGAGTTGTAACCAATGACCAACTGCCCTTTCCCCTTCTTTCCGTGTCGGATCTGCACCGCAGAGCCTAGGCGCTCAGCCAGACGCTGCTCGAGTCGGGCGATATCCGGGTCCGGTTTTACCGGTTCGGCGGGCTCCTGTTTGCCACTCAACCACTGGCGAACCAGTGCCTCAGTCTGGCGCACAGTCAGCCCCCGTGCGACAACATGTCGCGCCCCTTCAACCTGTTGATTCTCCGGCAAACCAAGCAAAGCACGGGCATGACCCATTTCCAGGTCACCGTGCGACAGCATGGTCTTGATAACTTCCGGCAACGAGATCAAGCGTAGCAGGTTGGCCACAGTCACGCGGGATTTGCCCACCGCTTCGGCCACTTGTTGCTGAGTCAGCTGGAATTCCTGCTGCAAACGCTGCAAGGCCACCGCTTCTTCGATCGGATTGAGGTCTTCGCGCTGGATGTTCTCGATCAGCGCCATGGCGATGGCGGTTTCATCCGGTACATCGCGCACCATCGCCGGGATGGTTTCCTGGCCAGCCTGCTGGCTCGCACGCCAGCGACGTTCGCCGGCGATGATTTCGAAGCGGCCGCTGCCGATCGGGCGAACCACGATCGGCTGCATCACGCCCTGGGCCTTGATCGATTGCGCCAGTTCTTCCAGCGCTTGCGGGTCCATGTCCCGACGCGGCTGGTACTTGCCGCGCTGGATCAGGTCCAGGGGCAAATGCTGCAGCTCTCGCTGATCGGCTTGTACTGCCTGCTCTTCCAGCGAGCTGACGGTCGGACCGCTCAGCAGTGCATCCAGTCCACGTCCGAGACCTCGTTTCTTGACGGCCATGGGGATTCCTTAAGTTGCCTGAGCAGCGGCAGTGCGTGAGTTTTTGCGCTGACGGCGAACCATCTCGCCGGCAAGTGCCAGATAGGCAATGGCGCCCCGCGAAGTCTTGTCGTAAGCCAGCGCCGGCATGCCATAGCTTGGCGCTTCGGCGAGGCGGATGTTACGCGGGATAACCGTATCGTAGAGCTGCTCGCCGAAGTGTTCTTTCAACTGCGCCGACACATCGTTCATCAGGCTCAGGCGCGGGTCATACATCGTGCGCAACAGGCCTTCGACTTTCAGGTTCGGGTTCAGCAGTTCTGCGATGCGCTTGATGTTATCCACAAGGTCGCTCAAGCCTTCGAGCGCAAAGTACTCGCACTGCATGGGGATAATTACCCCGTCAGCCGCGACCAAAGCGTTCAGCGTGAGCATCGACAGCGACGGCGGGCAGTCGATCAAAATGTAATCGTAGTTTTCACGGATCGGCGCCAGCGCGCTGCGCAGGCGGCTTTCCTTCATCTGCATTTCCAGCAGAACCACTTCGGCCGCGGTCAGGTCGCGGTTGGCCGGCAACAGCTGGTAACCACCGTGCTCGGAGAAGTGCATGGCCTGGGCCAGATCGCATTCGCCGATCAGCAAGTCGTAGACCGAGTTTTCCAGGCCGTGTTTATCCACACCGCTACCCATGGTGGCGTTGCCCTGTGGATCGAGATCGATCAACAGCACCCGGCGCTTGGTAGCAACCAGGGAAGCTGCGAGGTTGATGCAGGTGGTGGTTTTACCCACACCACCCTTTTGGTTCGCTATCGCGAATACCTTAGCCATTCTTGCTTGTGTTCCCAATCATGCCGTGCGGCGCAGTATCAGCAGATGGCGTTGGCCTTGGCAACCAGGTACGGCCAGGGCGTGTTCGCTATCGAGGTGGAAGTCTGCCGGCAATGCTACCAGCTCATCGGCCGGATGAACGCCCTTCATTGCCAGCCAACGTGTATCGGCATCGCCAAGGTGGCGCGTCCAGTTGCTGAAGTTCTCCATGCTGCTGAACGCCCGGGAAATGATCCCGTTGAAAGGCTGTGCAGGCTGGAAGGCTTCGACGCGACTGTGGATAACTTGCAGGTTATCCAGTTTGAGTTCGAGTTTGACCTGGGTCAGGAAGCGGGTTTTCTTGCCGTTGCTGTCCAGGCAGGTCACTTGGGACTCTGGAAACAGGATTGCAAGCGGAATGCCCGGCATGCCGCCGCCGCTGCCAACGTCCAGCCAACGACCGTTTTCGATGAACGACATCACGCTCAAACTATCGAGCAGGTGACGCGAGACCATTTCGTCCGGATCGCGCACGGCGGTCAGGTTGTAGGCCTTGTTCCATTTGATCAACAGGGCCAGATAACCCAACAACTGCGCGTGCTGGGTTTCGGTCAATGTGACACCGAGCTGGCGAGCACCTGTGGATAACTCTTCGGCGTGTTGCGAGGTGACCAACGAACTCAAGCGCTTTGCTCCAACTGACGGCCAGCGCCGCGTTTTTTCAAATGAATCATCAACAGCGAAATGGCTGCCGGTGTGACACCCGGAATGCGTGACGCCTGGCCCAGTGTTTCTGGACGGGTCGCACCGAGCTTGCTCTGGATCTCTTTGGAGAGACCGGAAATGTTCGTGTAATCGATATCCACAGGCAGTTTCGTGTCCTCGCTCGCCCGCAGACGCGCGATTTCATCTTGCTGACGATCGATATAACCGGCGTATTTGGTCTTGATTTCGACCTGTTCGGCGACTTGTGGATCTTCTGCGCCCCCGCCAGTCACAGCGATCAGACCAGCGTAGTCGATTTCGGGACGGCTCAAGAGGTTGAGCAGGTTGTATTCGTGAGTCAGCGGCGTGCCGAATTTTTCGGATATCGCATCGCCCTGCTCGGTGCCGGGACGAACCCAGGTACTTTTCAGGCGCTGCTCTTCCAGCGTGATGCTTTCGCGTTTGGTGCAGAACGCCGCCCAACGCGCGTCATCCACCAGACCCAGCTCGCGACCTTTTTCGGTCAGGCGCAGGTCCGCGTTGTCTTCGCGCAAGATCAGACGGTACTCGGCGCGGGATGTGAACATCCGGTACGGCTCTTGAGTTCCAAGGGTAATCAGGTCGTCAACCAACACGCCGATGTACGCCTCGTCGCGACGCGGGCACCAGGCGTCTTTGCCTTGCGCACGCAGTGCAGCGTTGGCCCCGGCCAGCAAACCCTGGGCACCGGCTTCTTCGTATCCGGTGGTGCCATTGATTTGCCCAGCGAAAAACAGACCGCCGATGACTTTGGTTTCCAGGCTGTACTTCAGGTCACGCGGGTCGAAGTAGTCGTACTCGATGGCGTAGCCCGGACGCACGATGTGCGCGTTTTCCATGCCGCGAATCGATTGCACGATCTGCAATTGCACGTCGAACGGCAGGGATGTGGATATCCCGTTCGGGTACAGCTCGTGAGTGGTCAAACCTTCCGGTTCGATGAAGACCTGGTGGCTTTCCTTGTCGGCAAAGCGGTGGATCTTGTCTTCGATCGACGGGCAGTAACGCGGGCCGATACCTTCGATCAACCCTGCATCGGAATACATCGGCGAACGGTCGAGGTTCGCTGCGATGATTTCGTGGGTCCGGGCGTTGGTGTGGGTAATCCAGCAGCTCACCTGTTTCGGATGCTGCTCTTTGGAACCCATGAACGACATCACCGGGATCGGCGTATCACCTGCTTGCTCGGTCATCACCGAGAAATCCACAGACCGACCGTCGATACGCGGCGGTGTACCGGTTTTCAATCGGCCAACACGCAGTGGCAATTCGCGCAGACGGCGAGCCAGGGCGATCGACGGCGGATCACCGGCACGACCACCGGAATAATTCTGCATTCCGATGTGGATAAGTCCACCGAGGAAGGTGCCAGTGGTCAACACCACTGAGTCAGCGAAGAAACGCAGGCCCATTTGGGTGACAACACCGCGCACTTGTTCCTGTTCAACGATTAGGTCATCAGCGGCTTGTTGAAATATCCACAGGTTCGGCTGGTTTTCCAATGCTTCGCGGACAGCGGCCTTGTACAGAACCCGGTCTGCCTGGGCGCGGGTTGCACGCACGGCCGGGCCTTTGCGGCTGTTCAACACGCGAAACTGAATGCCGCCTTTATCGGTAGCCATGGCCATCGCGCCGCCGAGGGCATCGATTTCTTTTACCAAGTGGCTTTTGCCGATCCCGCCGATGGCCGGGTTGCAACTCATGGCACCGAGGGTTTCCACGTTATGCGTCAGCAACAGGGTTTTTGCCCCCATACGTGCTGAGGCCAGTGCTGCCTCGGTACCGGCATGACCGCCGCCGATGACGATCACTTCAAAACGGGAAGGGAAATCCACCACGCACCTCGTGCCTGCTTAAGTAGGTAATTCAGGAATAGTTTGAGCTCAGGTTTTTGGACCTGGTCGACAAGTATAGGGACTTCGCCCTTCCTAAAGAACCCTTTGCACAAAATTTAACCAGCTGTGGAGAAGTCGGGGTTATAGAAATTAAAAAGAAAGAAATTTATTAAATCTTTGTTTTTATGTTTATTTCTACTGAGCACCATTTCTGTGGATAGATTCGTACAGCCCTTTGTTTTCAATATGTACAGAGAATCAAAACCCTGTGGTCATGTGCCAATGAGGCCCTTGGATAACCGGTGTAAGCCTGTGGATGAAAGGGGTGGTTATCCACAGAGGCGGTTATCTTCAGTTTTGAGGCCCTGTTATCAACTGCCCTTAGCGGCAGTTATTCACAGGGCTTAATCCTCAGAAAAGCGCCGATTGATCAAATCCCGGGCGCAGAAAATCCGCCCAGGCAGAAAGAATCTGCTCGGCACTGGAGGCAATTCAGGAAAAGGGGGAGAACAGACAGGCGCGAATGGCCTGTCTGTGGACAACGATAGGGCTATTTGCCGATACAGAAACTGGAAAAGATCCGTCCCAGCAGGTCATCGGAGCTGAATGCACCGGTGATCTCGCCCAAGGCATGTTGAGCCTGGCGCAAATCTTCGGCCAGTAGCTCACCGGCACCCGCCAGAGTCAGCTGCGCACGGCCGTGCTCGAGGGATGCACTGGCATGACGCAACGCCTCAAGGTGACGCCTGCGAGCGCTGAAGCTGCTTTCCGACGTCTGCTCATAGCCCATGCAGGCCTTGAGATGATCACGCAGCAGTTCCAGGCCTTCGCCGGCCGACTTGGCACTCAGGCTGATGGTCACATGGCCATCCTCACTGACTTCCAGGGCAATCGCTTCGCCCGTAAGGTCGGCCTTGTTACGGATCAACGTGACTTTTGCCGGATCCGGGCGGGTTTCCAGGAACTCTGGCCACAACGCAAACGGATCAAGCGCTTCCGGTGCGGTGGCATCGACCACCAGCAGCACTCGATCAGCTTCGCTAATGGCTTTCAACGCCCGTTCAACACCAATTTTTTCCACATGGTCATCGGTATCTCGCAGACCAGCGGTATCCACCACGTGAAGCGGCATGCCATCGATGTGGATATGTTCGCGCAAAATGTCACGTGTGGTGCCGGCAATCTCGGTCACGATCGCTGCTTCACGACCCGCCAGTGCGTTGAGCAAACTGGATTTACCGGCATTTGGCCGACCGGCGATCACCACCGTCATGCCGTCACGCAGCAACGCACCCTGCCCGGCTTCGCGCAGCACGGTGGATAACTCTTCCCTGACTTTGTCGAGCATGCTCAGTACATGGCCATCGGCAAGGAAGTCGATTTCTTCTTCCGGGAAGTCGATGGCCGCTTCTACGTAAATCCGCAGGCCGATCAGTTGCTCGGTGAGGTTATGCACACGATCGGAAAATGCCCCCTGCAAGGAGCGCAATGCATTGCGGGCGGCCTGTGCAGAACTGGCCTCGATCAGGTCGGCGATTGCTTCGGCCTGTGCCAGATCGAGTTTGTCATTCAGGAACGCACGCTCACTGAATTCACCTGGTCGTGCCAGACGGCACCCCAGTTCAAGGCATCGCTTGAGCAGCATGTCGAGAACAATCGGGCCGCCATGACCCTGGAGTTCCAGCACGTCTTCGCCGGTGAACGAGTTCGGGCCCGGAAAATACAAGGCAATGCCCTGGTCCAGCACCTCTTCGTTTTGATCGAAAAACGGGCCGTAGTGGGCGAATCGCGGCTTGAGTTCACGACCGCTGAAGGCCTTGGCCGCAACGCTCGCCAGCGGCCCGGAAATACGGACGATGCCTACGCCGCCACGACCTTGAGCGGTGGCGACGGCGGCGATGGTTTCACGAGGAGCGCTCATAAACCGGTATCCAGACAAAAGTGACAGATAGCAAAACGCCCCACTAGGGGGCGTTTTGAGTGGTTATCCACAGTGTAAATCAGGCAGCTGCTTTAGTAGCCGCTTCGATTTTACGAGTGATGTACCACTGTTGGGCGATGGACAGGCAGTTGTTCACTACCCAGTACAGCACCAGACCAGCCGGGAACCACAGGAAGAAGAAGGTGAAGATGATTGGCATCAGCTTCATCACCTTGGCCTGCATCGGATCCGGAGGAGTCGGGTTCAACTGCTGCTGGATGAACATGGTTGCACCCATGATGATCGGCAGAATGAAGAACGGATCCTTGATCGACAGGTCAGTAATCCACAGCATGAACGGCGCTTGGCGCATTTCAACGCTTTCCAGCAGAACCCAGTACAGCGAGAGGAAAACCGGCATCTGCACGAGGATTGGCAAGCAACCACCCAGCGGATTGATCTTCTCTTTCTTGTACAGCTCCATCATGGCTTGCGACATTTTCTGCCGGTCATCGCCATGTTGCTCTTTCAGCGCGGCCAGTTTCGGTGCCACTGCGCGCATGCGGGCCATGGATTTGTAGCTGGCTGCCGACAGCGGGAAGAAAATCCCTTTGATCAGCATGGTCAGGAAGATGATCGACCAGCCCCAGTTACCGACCAGCGCGTGGATGTGTTGCAGCAGCCAGAAGATTGGCTGGGCAATGAACCACAGAATGCCGTAGTCGACGGTCAATTCCAGACCTGGGGACAACTCTTTCAGCACAGCCTGGCTTTTCGGACCGGCGTACAGAACAGCGCTGGTTTCGGCTTTCGCACCTGGCGCAACAGTCATTGCCGGGGCGGTGTAGCCGATGATGTAGTTGCCTTTGCTGTCTTTACGGGTCTGGACGACGTTGTTTTCGCCCTTCGCCGGAATCCATGCGGTCACGAAGTAGTGTTGCAACCAGGCAACCCAACCACCGTTCACGGTTTCTTTCAGCTGAGCCTTGTCCATGTCCTTCATCGACACTTTCTTGTACGGCTCGTTACTTGTCCACAGGGCGGCGCCCAGGTAAGTCGCGGTGCCGGTGGCAGTGCTGGAAGAAGGATCGGAGCTGGCGTCGCGCTTCAGTTGGGCGAACATCGCACCCGACCAAGGCTTGGCACTTTCGTTGTCGATCACGTAGGAAACGGTTACGTCGTACAGGCCACGTTTCAGTGTGAAACGCTTGATGTAGTTGACGCCGTCCTTGCTGAACTTCAGGTCTACAACCAATTGGTCCTGACCGTCGGCCAGTTGGTAGATCTTCTTCTCGGAGGAGTAAACCGGACGACCGGCAGGACTTGCGTCCGGACCATCGGTACCGATCAAACCGCTTTGAGCCAGATAAGTCCGCTCGTTGCCGTTATCGAACAACTGGAATGGAATTTCCGGATGGTCCTGGCGACGTGGATACAGCGGCAGAGTCAACTGTGCAACATCGCCACCTTGTGGATCGATAGCCAGGTTGAGCACATCCGTTTTGATCTGGATGAGGTCTTTGCTTGCAGCTACTGGTGTTTCAGCAGGTGCAGTGGCACTGGTATCGCTTGCGGCGCGCGGAATGTCGTCACTGACAGAAGCATTATTGCCAGTCGCCGTATCCGGTAGGCCCGGTGCGGAAGTACTGGAAGCAACATTCTGAGTCGGCAGGGCAGCCTGGCCATAGTCCTGGTTCCATTTAAGAACCATAACGTAGGACACGATTGCCAGGGCGACGATCAGGATCGTGCGTTTGATATCCATGATTACTCGGCCATCGAAGAAGAACGGGAGGTAGGGATAGGTGGAACCGGGTCATAACCACCGGGATTCCACGGATGACAGCGACCTAAACGACGAAAGGTCAGCCAGCCACCGCGCAGAAGGCCATGATTTTCTATGGCTTCTAACGCGTAGCAGGAACAACTGGGGTAGAAACGACAGTGACTGGCCATCAGAGGACTAATGGCATAGCGATAAAACTGGATCGGAACGAGTGCCAGTTTACGCATCGGGACTGTCTACCCCTACAGTTTCGGTTTTGACTGCTGGTACCGGCGTGCTGCGTGCCAGACGCTTCCAGAGTTTGCCGAAATGCTGAATCAATTCGGGGTTTTCTACGTCACCCAAACCTTTGCGCGCGACGATAACGATATCCCAGCCGACCAGTGAATCCTGGTTCAGACGGAACGATTCGCGCATCAGACGTTTGAGGCGATTGCGCTCGACGGAGAGCTTTACGCTCTTTTTCCCGATAACCAGCCCGAGACGGGGGTGATCAAGATCGTTGTTGCGCGCAAGGAGCAGGAGATTTTTCCCCGGAACCTTGCCGGTAGGGGAGTCAAAGACTGCCTTGAAATGCCGGGGAGTAAGCAGACGCTTTTCCCGACTGAAGTCCTGACTCACCTCCAGTGCCGGCTTATCAAACTGCCAGACGCGCACGACCTTTGGCGCGACGACGCGACAGAACGGCACGACCGTTCTTGGTAGCCATGCGAGCACGGAAACCGTGGGTACGAGCGCGTTTGATAGTGCTTGGTTGGAAAGTACGTTTCATTGTCGTGTTACCTGGTTCGTCCACAACGGGCCGGAATGGCCCCCGTTTTAAGAGACCGGGGATTCTAGAGAAAGCAAGCCTCTAGGTCAATTTCCAACCAACGTTTCCTTATAAATAGATCTCCAGACGTTTTGCTCGTCTTCACCTCCAGACAAATATAAAAATAAAGAAGGAAAGTATTTAAAGCTTTTCTGTAAAGCTTATAAAAGCTAGGACACCGATCATCTGTGGATAACTACCTTCAAGCCTTCTATCCCGTGCTGTACAGAGAATGACAACTACGGTGGAAAACGGTGGTCAGCCTGTGCTGCGCTGTCGGATAAGCTGTGTGTGAAAGGGGGTGTTATCCACAGGCAGGTTATCCACCGAGTTTCGCCCCCACTTGTGCAACGACCTCAAGGGCGGTTATCCACAGAGCTTATGCACAGACCACTGGTCGTCTTTTTTACGTATAAAACGTTGATTCTTCTTGGTCAGTGACCCACCTACGTGTGGATAAGTCGGCGTCTGGTCGCTACAATGGCCGCTTGTTTTTGCCTCACCGGCTTTCAACTTAGGGGATATCCGTGTCAGTGGAACTTTGGCAGCAGTGCGTGGAGCTTTTGCGCGATGAGCTGCCTGCCCAACAATTCAACACTTGGATCCGTCCACTACAGGTCGAAGCCGAAGGCGACGAGTTGCGTGTCTACGCACCGAATCGTTTTGTTCTCGACTGGGTCAACGAAAAGTACCTGGGCCGCGTCCTTGAACTGCTGGATGAGCATGGCAATGGCATGGCGCCGGCGCTTTCCTTATTAATAGGCAGCAAACGCAGTTCGGCTCCACGGGCTGCCCCGAATGCGCCACTGGCTGCCGCCGCGTCTCAGGCACAGGCGGCTCAAGCGCCTGTCAGTGCTCCGGCACCTGCCCCGACGGCCACACCGACCAAGCGTTCGACCCAGAAAGTTGCCGAAGTCAGTGAAGAGCCATCGCGCGACAGCTTCGATCCGATGGCCGGCGCCAGTTCTCAACAGGCCCCGGTGCGTTCCGAGCAGCGCACGGTGCAGGTAGAAGGTGCGCTCAAGCACACCAGTTACCTGAACCGCACTTTCACCTTCGAGAACTTCGTCGAAGGTAAGTCCAACCAACTGGCCCGGGCTGCGGCCTGGCAGGTGGCGGACAACCCCAAGCACGGTTACAACCCGCTCTTCCTTTATGGCGGTGTTGGCTTGGGTAAAACTCACTTGATGCACGCTGTGGGTAACCATCTATTAAAGAAGAACCCGAATGCCAAGGTCGTGTACCTGCATTCGGAGCGTTTCGTGGCCGATATGGTCAAGGCTCTGCAACTGAACGCGATCAACGAGTTCAAGCGCTTCTACCGTTCGGTGGACGCATTGCTGATCGATGACATTCAGTTCTTCGCCCGCAAGGAACGTTCGCAGGAAGAGTTTTTCCACACCTTCAACGCCCTGCTCGAAGGTGGCCAGCAGGTCATTCTCACCAGTGACCGCTACCCTAAAGAAATCGAAGGCCTTGAAGAGCGCCTCAAATCCCGCTTCGGCTGGGGCCTGACGGTAGCCGTCGAGCCGCCGGAGCTGGAAACCCGTGTCGCGATCCTGATGAAAAAGGCCGACCAGGCCAAAGTCGATCTGCCCCACGACGCGGCGTTCTTCATCGCCCAGCGTATTCGCTCCAACGTCCGTGAGCTGGAAGGTGCGCTTAAGCGCGTAATCGCCCACTCGCACTTCATGGGCCGCGATATCACCATCGAGCTGATTCGCGAATCCCTGAAAGATCTGTTGGCGCTGCAAGACAAACTGGTCTCTGTGGATAACATTCAGCGCACTGTCGCCGAGTACTACAAGATCAAGATTTCCGACCTGCTGTCCAAGCGTCGTTCACGCTCGGTCGCTCGTCCGCGTCAGGTTGCCATGGCGTTGTCCAAAGAGTTGACTAACCACAGCCTGCCGGAAATCGGCGATGTGTTTGGCGGCCGCGACCACACGACTGTTTTGCACGCCTGCCGCAAGATCAACGAACTTAAGGAATCCGACGCGGACATCCGCGAGGACTACAAGAACCTGCTGCGTACTCTGACAACTTGATGAACACCAGCGCAGCTTATTAAGGCAAGGGACTAGACCATGCATTTCACCATTCAACGCGAAGCCCTGTTGAAACCCCTGCAACTGGTCGCAGGCGTCGTCGAGCGCCGACAGACCTTGCCGGTGCTCTCCAACGTGCTGCTGGTTGTCGAAGGCCAGCAACTGTCGCTGACCGGTACCGACCTGGAAGTCGAGCTGGTCGGTCGTGTACAACTCGAAGAGCCGGCTGACCCGGGTTCCATCACTGTGCCTGCGCGCAAGCTGATGGACATCTGCAAAAGCCTGCCGAACGACGCGCTGATCGACATCAAGGTCGACGAGCAGAAGCTGGTTGTGAAAGCAGGCCGTAGCCGCTTCACTCTGTCGACCCTGCCGGCGAACGATTTCCCGACCGTTGAAGAAGGTCCGGGTTCGCTGACTTGCAGCCTTGAGCAAAGCAAACTGCGTCGTCTGATTGAACGCACCAGCTTCGCCATGGCCCAGCAGGACGTGCGTTATTACCTGAACGGCATGTTGCTGGAAGTCTCGGCCGGGATCATCCGGGCCGTGGCCACCGACGGTCACCGTCTGGCCATGTGCTCGATGCAGGCCGACATCGGTCAGCCGGATCGCCATCAGGTCATCGTGCCGCGCAAGGGTATCCTTGAGCTGGCGCGTCTGCTGACCGAGCCGGACGGCAATGTCAGCATCGTCCTGGGTCAGCATCACATCCGCGCCACCACAGGCGAGTTCACCTTCACCTCTAAACTGGTCGACGGTAAATTCCCGGACTACGAGCGTGTTCTGCCGAAGGGCGGCGACAAACTGGTGCTCGGCGATCGTCAGGCGTTGCGTGAAGCTTTCAGCCGTACCGCGATTCTGTCCAACGAGAAGTACCGCGGTATCCGTCTGCAACTGGCCAGCGGTCAGTTGAAGATCCAGGCCAACAACCCGGAGCAGGAAGAAGCGGAAGAAGAAGTGGGCGTTGAGTACAACGGCGGCAATCTGGAAATCGGCTTCAACGTGAGCTACTTGCTCGACGTGTTGGGCGTGATGACCACTGAGCAGGTTCGCCTGATCCTGTCCGACTCCAACAGCAGTGCGCTGGTGCAAGAGTCTGACAATGATGACTCGGCCTACGTTGTCATGCCGATGCGTCTGTAATCATGCTCAGCAGAAGCTAGATGTCATTAAGTCGCGTCTCGGTCACCGCGGTGCGCAATCTGCACCCGGTGACCTTCTCCCCCTCCCCCCGAATCAACATTCTTTACGGCGCCAACGGCAGCGGCAAAACCAGTGTTCTGGAAGCCATTCACCTGCTGGGGCTTGCCCGTTCGTTTCGTAGTACCCGCCTTTTGCCGGTTATTCAGTATGAGCAATTGGCCTGTACCGTATTCGGTCAGGTTGAGTTGGCTGAGGGCGGGCATAGCGCACTGGGGATATCACGGGACCGCCAAGGCGAGTTCCAGATCCGTATTGACGGGCAGAACGCGCGCAGTGCCGCACAGCTGGCGGAGATCCTGCCGCTGCAACTGATCAACCCTGATAGCTTCCGCCTGCTTGAAGGCGCACCGAAGATTCGCCGGCAGTTTCTCGACTGGGGCGTGTTCCACGTGGAACCGCGGTTCATGTCCACCTGGCAGCGCTTGCAGAAGGCCCTGCGCCAGAGAAACTCTTGGCTGCGGCATGGTACACTTGACGCCGTTTCGCAAGCGGTTTGGGACAGGGAACTGTGCCAGGCCAGCGCTGAAATTGATGAATACCGCCGTGCCTATATCAAAGCCTTGAAACCAGTCTTTGAACAGACCTTGAGCGAACTGGTTGAGCTTGAAGGTTTGACGCTCAGCTATTACCGAGGCTGGGACAAAGACCGCGAATTGAGTGCAGTGCTCGCTGGGTCCGTTCAGCGAGACCAGCAGATGGGGCATACCCAGGCCGGACCACAACGCGCTGATTTGCGCCTCAGATTGGGCGCACATAACGCCGCGGACATCTTGTCCCGCGGTCAGCAGAAGTTGGTGGTCTGTGCATTGCGGATTGCCCAAGGGCACCTGGTCAGCCAGGCCCGACGCGGCCAGTGTATTTATCTGGTGGATGACTTGCCGTCCGAACTGGACGAGCAGCACCGCCGCGCGCTTTGCCGCTTGTTGGAAGACTTACGCTGCCAGGTGTTTATCACCTGTGTAGATCACGAATTATTGAGGGAAGGCTGGCAGACGGAAACGCCAGTCGCTCTGTTCCACGTGGAACAGGGCCGTATCACCCAGACCCACGACCATCGGGAGTGAAGGCATTGAGCGAAGAAAATACGTACGACTCAACGAGCATTAAAGTGCTGAAAGGCCTGGATGCCGTACGCAAACGTCCCGGTATGTACATTGGTGACACCGACGATGGCAGCGGTCTGCACCACATGGTGTTCGAGGTGGTCGATAACTCGATCGACGAAGCTTTGGCCGGCCATTGCGACGACATCAGCATCATCATCCACCCGGACGAATCCATCACCGTTCGCGACAACGGTCGTGGCATCCCGGTAGACGTACACAAAGAAGAAGGCGTCTCGGCAGCTGAGGTCATCATGACCGTGCTGCACGCCGGCGGTAAGTTCGACGACAACTCCTACAAAGTATCCGGCGGTCTGCACGGTGTAGGTGTTTCGGTAGTGAACGCACTGTCCAAGGAACTGGTCCTGACCGTTCGCCGCAGCGGCAAGATCTGGGAACAGACTTACGTCCATGGCGTCCCGCAAGAGCCGATGAAAATCGTTGGTGAGAGCGAAACCACGGGCACCCAGATTCACTTCAAGCCATCGGCTGAAACCTTCAAGAACATCCACTTCAGCTGGGACATCCTGGCCAAGCGGATTCGTGAACTGTCCTTCCTCAACTCCGGTGTCGGCATCGTCCTCAAGGATGAGCGCAGCGGCAAGGAAGAGCTGTTCAAGTACGAAGGCGGCTTGCGTGCGTTCGTTGAATACCTGAACACCAACAAGACTGCGGTCAACCAGGTGTTCCACTTCAACATCCAGCGTGAAGACGGCATCGGCGTGGAAATCGCCCTGCAGTGGAACGACAGCTTCAACGAGAACCTGTTGTGCTTCACCAACAACATCCCGCAGCGTGATGGCGGTACTCACCTGGTGGGTTTCCGTTCCGCACTGACGCGTAACCTGAACACCTACATCGAAGCTGAAGGCCTGGCCAAGAAGCACAAGGTCGCCACCACCGGTGATGACGCCCGTGAAGGCTTGACCGCGATCATCTCGGTGAAGGTGCCGGATCCGAAGTTCAGCTCCCAGACCAAAGACAAGCTGGTTTCTTCCGAAGTGAAGACCGCGGTCGAACAGGAAATGGGCAAGTACTTCTCCGACTTCCTGCTGGAAAACCCGAACGAAGCCAAACTGGTCGTCGGCAAGATGATCGACGCGGCACGTGCGCGTGAAGCAGCACGTAAGGCCCGTGAGATGACCCGCCGCAAAGGCGCGCTGGACATCGCCGGCCTGCCGGGCAAACTGGCTGACTGCCAGGAAAAAGACCCTGCCCTTTCCGAACTGTACCTCGTGGAAGGTGACTCTGCTGGCGGCTCCGCCAAGCAGGGGCGTAACCGTAAAACCCAGGCCATCCTGCCGTTGAAGGGCAAGATCCTCAACGTCGAGAAGGCGCGCTTCGACAAGATGATCTCTTCGCAAGAAGTGGGCACCTTGATCACCGCACTGGGCTGCGGTATCGGTCGCGACGAATACAACATCGACAAGCTGCGCTACCACAACATCATCATCATGACCGATGCTGACGTCGACGGTTCGCACATCCGTACCCTGCTGCTGACCTTCTTCTTCCGTCAGCTGCCAGAGCTGATCGAGCGTGGCTACATCTACATCGCTCAGCCACCGCTGTACAAGGTCAAGAAAGGCAAGCAAGAGCAATACATCAAAGACGACGACGCCATGGAAGAGTACATGACGCAGTCGGCCCTGGAAGATGCGAGCCTGCACCTGAACGAGGAAGCCCCGGGTATCTCCGGCGAAGCCCTTGAGCGTCTGGTGAACGACTTCCGTCTGGTGATGAAGACCCTCAAGCGTCTGTCGCGCCTGTACCCTCAGGAACTGACCGAGCACTTCATCTACCTGCCAGCGGTGAGCATGGAGCAACTGTCCGATCACGCAGCGATGCAGGATTGGCTGGCCAAGTATGAAGTCCGTCTGCGCACCGTCGAGAAGTCCGGCCTGGTCTACAAGGCCAGCCTGCGTGAAGACCGTGAGCGTAACGTCTGGCTGCCAGAGGTCGAGCTAATCTCCCACGGCCTGTCGAACTACGTCACGTTCAACCGCGACTTCTTCGGCAGCAACGATTACAGGACTGTCGTATCCCTGGGCGCTCAGCTGAGCACCCTGCTGGACGACGGCGCGTACATCCAGCGTGGCGAACGCAAGAAGCCGGTCACCGAATTCAAGGAAGCCCTTGAATGGCTGATGGCTGAAAGCACCAAGCGTCACACCATCCAGCGATACAAAGGTCTGGGTGAGATGAACCCGGATCAGCTGTGGGAAACCACCATGGACCCAAGTCAGCGCCGAATGCTCAAAGTGACCATCGAAGACGCCATTGGCGCGGACCAGATCTTCAACACCCTGATGGGTGATGCGGTCGAACCTCGTCGTGACTTCATCGAAAGCAATGCCTTGGCGGTTTCTAACCTGGACTTCTGATCCAGCGGTTCTGCCAACAATAAAAAGGCCAGCGCATTGCGCTGGCCTTTTTTATTACGCTATTTCGCCCTTCAGCGGCGGTGCCAAATCGTATGGAACGCAGGCGTTTTGCCTCGGATCCTCACAGATAAGTCCTACATACGCTATCCCGAGTGCTCTTTATCCTACAGCCTCTTCGTCAAGTGTATGACTGACGGGAGCTATCATTTTTGGGATATCGAACAGGGAATGCAGTTATGCCAACACCCGCGTATTTAGTTATAAATGGAAATCGGCAAGGGATGATTACTGCCGGGACATTTACTCCGGAGTCGGTTGGTAACGTCTATCAGGAGGGGCACGAAGACCAAATCCTGGTCCAGGCATTCAGTCACCAAATTATCATTCCGAGAGATCCCCAATCGGGTCAGCCAACGGGCCAGCGTGTGCATAAGCCGCTGATGATCTCAAAGGTATTTGATAAATCATCACCGTTGATTTTTAACGCGTTAACGAGCGGAGAAGTGTTGAATAGCTGCCATATCGCTTGGTATCGGACTTCGTCGGCGGGGAAACAGGAACATTACTTCAGCATCGAGCTGGAAGACGCAGTGATCGTCGATGTGCAGACAAGAATGCCAAGCTGCCAGGATCCCAATATGGCCCACTTTACGCATCTCGAAGACGTGTATTTCACCTACCGAAAAATCACCTGGACTCACGAAGCCTGTGGTACTTCCGGTTCTGATGACTGGCGTGCTCCGATTATCAGCTAAGCCTCGCTGCTCAATTCGCAGGCATAAAAAAACCGGCTATATCAGCCGGTTTTTTTACGTCCGAAAAAAACTTATGCACCTTTTTCCATATTTTATGAGCTTAAGAAATATGTATATAAATCATAAGCTTACAAACTAAATACGTTACTTTTCAGCAAAACGGTACACAGGTTATCCACAGAATCTCAGACAGCCATCTGATCATTGGCAGCCGGTGCTTGCGGAGCGGGTGGGAGCGAGCCCATTTCCCGTTGCATCTGCTCGTTCCAGGCCTGAACCCGGTCATTGAGGTTGGCAATCGCGCGGGGGCCACTGCCTTCGGCGTACATCGGCTCGCCGATGATCACAGTGATGACGCCCTGCTTCTTGGCCCAACCGGTTTTCGGCCAGAATTTGCCGGCATTGTGCGCAATCGGCAGCACCGGAAGTTCGGCGTTGACGGCTAACGCCGTACCACCTCGTGAGAATTTTCCGATGGTGCCGTAAGGGACCCGCGTTCCTTCAGGGAATATCAGTACCCAGACGCCATCCTTCAGCAGTTCATCGCCCTGCTTCGCTACATGTTTGAGCGCGGCCTTCGGGTTGTCGCGGTCGATGGCGATCGGCCGCAGCATGGCCATGGCCCAACCGAAGAACGGTACAAACAGCAATGAACGCTTCAGTACCTGGCTCAACGGCTCGAAATAGGCCGAGAGGAAGAACGTCTCCCAGGTGCTCTGGTGGTTCGACTGAATCACGCAGGGCTGGTCTGGCACGTTCTCGGCACCTTTCACTTCGTAGCTGATGCCCAGAAAGACTTTGCTCAGCCACAAGGCGCAACGGCACCAGTACACGTTGATAAAACGATAGCGCGCCTTGAACGGCAGAAAAGGCGCGATAAAAAAGCTCAGGCTGCACCAAAGCAAGGAGCTGGTGCCCAGCAGCAGGTAAAAGAGGAAGGTTCTGATGGCCTGCAATATCGACATGGCGACGTTTACCGTGCGGGCTCTGCCCGTCTATATAAAGCGCACTCCCGATCAATCCTTGGTCAGGAATCTCGAAAACGCTCTAATTGTGGATAAGTTCTGCGGCAATCGCCGCGAGATCGTCAAAAATCAAAGTGCCTACCGGTAGGGTTTTGCCCAAAGTCTTTTCGCCTTTCCCGGTCTTTACCAAAACTGGCTGAGAATCGACGGCTTTGGCGGCTTCCAGGTCACCAAGACTGTCGCCGACGAACCATAGATTAGTCAGCGATACGTTGTAATGCGTGGCGATGGTTTTCAGCATCCCGGGTTTTGGCTTGCGGCAATCGCAGCCTTCGTCCGGCCCGTGCGGGCAATAGACGATCAGCCCGACTTCACCGCCCTGCTCCGCCACCAACGAGCGCAAGCGCTCGTGCATGGCGTCCAGGGTGGCGACGTCGTAATAGCCGCGAGCGATGCCGGACTGGTTGGTAGCGACTGCTACCGTCCAGCCGGCCTTGCTCAACTGCGTGATGGCTTCGATCGAACCGGGGAGCGGTTTCCACTCCTCCACCGACTTGATGTAAGCGTCGGAGTCGTAATTGATCACCCCGTCCCGATCGAGAATCAGCAGTTTCAAACAGTCTTACCCCAGCAACGAAATATCGGCGACGCCGAGGAACAAGCCACGCAGACGCGCCAGCAGCGCATAGCGGTTGGCACGGACCTTGGCATCTTCAGCGTTGACCATGACGGCTTCGAAGAAAGCATCCACAGGCTCGCGCAAGGCTGCCAGACGTGCCAGCGACTCGCTGTACTGACGCGCAGCTGCCATCGGTTGAACCGCTTGGTCTGCCTGTTGAATCGCCGAGTACAGGGAGAATTCGTTGGCGTTGTCGAAGTACTTGGCTTCAACGACTGTAGGAACAGAACCTTCGACCTTGCTCAGCAAGTTCGAAACGCGCTTGTTCACTGCAGCGAGGGCCGCCGCTTCAGGCAATTTGCGGAACGCTTCCACCGCTTGTACGCGCTGATCGAAGTCCAGCGCCGAACCTGGCTTCAGGGCACGAACCGACAGGTAAGTCGCCACGTCCACGCCTTCATCTTCGTAACGGGCACGCAGACGGTCGAACACGAATTCCAGTACCGAGTCGGCCAGGCCAGCAGCCTTGACCTTGGCGCCGAACGCATTTACGGCAAAGGCCACGGCGTCGTTCAGGTCGAGGTCGAGCTTCTTGTCGATCAGGATGCGCAATACGCCCAGTGCAGCACGGCGCAGGGCATACGGGTCTTTGCTACCGGTTGGCAGCATGCCGATCCCGAAGATACCGACCAGCGTGTCGAGTTTGTCGGCGATGGCCACGGCCGCACCGGTCAGGGTGGTCGGCAGTTCAGCACCGGCACCGCGCGGCATGTATTGCTCGTTCAGCGCCAGCGCGACTTCTTCCGGCTCGCCATCGTTCAGGGCGTAGTAGTAACCGGCGACGCCTTGCATTTCCGGGAACTCACCGACCATCTCGGTCGCCAGGTCGCACTTGGACAGCAGGCCGGCACGGGAAGCCCATGCGGCGTTGCCGCCAATGCGTTGCGCGATGAACGCAGCAAGCTTGGAAACGCGCTCGGCCTTGTCGTAGACGCTGCCGAGTTTTTCCTGGAACACCACGTTTTGCAGGCGCAGGTTGAAGTCTTCGAGTTTCTGCTTCTTGTCTTGCTTGAAGAAGAACTCGGCGTCGGTCAGGCGTGGGCGAACCACTTTCTCGTTACCGGCGATGATTTGCTGCGGGTCTTTGCTTTCGATGTTGGCCACGGTAATGAAACGTGGCAGCAACTTGCCGTCGGCATCCAGCAGGCAGAAATACTTCTGGTTGTCCTGCATGGTGGTGATCAGCGCTTCTTGCGGCACGTCGAGGAAACGCTCTTCGAACGAGCACACCAGCGGCACCGGCCATTCAACCAGCGCGGTCACTTCGTCGAGCAGGGCTGGCGGAACGATCGCCGTGCCTTCCTGCATCGTCGCCAGTTCTTCGGTGCGCTTGCTGATAATCGCGCGACGCTCGTTGGCATCGGCCAGAACGTAAGCGGCACGCAAGTCGGTCAGGTAGTTGGCCGGCGAGGTGATGCGTACGCTTTGCGGGTGATGGAAGCGGTGACCACGGGAGTCGCGGCCGGCCTTCTGGGCGAGGATCGTGCAATCGATGACCTGGTCACCGAGCAGCATGACCAGCCATTGGGTCGGACGAACGAATTCTTCCTTGCGCGCACCCCAGCGCATGCGCTTCGGGATCGGCAGGTCATTCAGGGAATCTTCGACGATGGTCGGCAGCAGGCTTGCGGTCGGCTTGCCGGCGATGCTCTGGCTGTAACGCAGTTTCGGACCGCTCTGATCGATTTCGCTCAGCTCTACGCCGCACTTCTTGGCGAAACCCAGTGCAGCTTGAGTCGGGTTGCCTTCGGCATCGAACGCCGCCTGACGTGGCGGGCCGTCGAGGTTGATGCTGCGATCCGGTTGCTGGGTAGCCAGCGCGGTGATCAGCACAGCCAGACGACGCGGCGCGGCGTAGACGGTTTTGGTCTCGTAGTTCAGGCCAGCGGCTTGCAGGCCTTTGTCGATACCGGCCAGGAACGCTTCGGCCAAGGTGTTCAGGGCCTTGGGTGGCAGTTCTTCGGTGCCCAGTTCAACCAGGAAATCTTGAGCACTCATTGTGCAGCCTCCAGCTTGGCCAGTACTTCATCACGCAGGTCCGGGGTCGCCATCGGGAAGCCCAGCTTGGCGCGAGCCAGCAGGTAGGCTTGCGCAACGGAACGCGCCAGGGTGCGCACACGCAGGATGTATTGCTGACGCGCAGTCACCGAGATCGCCCGGCGCGCATCCAGCAGGTTGAAGGTGTGGGACGCCTTCAACACCATTTCGTAGCTCGGCAACGGCAGCGGCTGGTCGAGTTCGATCAGGCGCTTGGCTTCGCTTTCGTAGAAGTCGAACAGTTCGAACAGCTTCTCGACGTTGGCGTGTTCGAAGTTGTAGGTCGATTGCTCCACTTCGTTCTGGTGGAACACGTCGCCGTAGGTCACTTTGCCGAACGGACCGTCAGCCCAGACCAGGTCGTAGACCGAGTCCACGCCTTGCAGGTACATGGCCAGACGCTCGAGGCCGTAAGTGATCTCACCGGTCACCGGGTAGCACTCGATGCCGCCCGCCTGCTGGAAGTAAGTGAACTGCGTCACTTCCATGCCGTTGAGCCAGACTTCCCAGCCCAGACCCCAGGCGCCCAGGGTCGGCGATTCCCAGTTGTCTTCGACGAAGCGAATGTCGTGGACCAACGGGTCCAGGCCGACATGCTTGAGGGAGCCCAGGTACAGTTCCTGGAAGTTGTCCGGGTTCGGCTTCAGAACCACCTGGAACTGATAGTAGTGCTGCAGACGGTTCGGGTTTTCGCCGTAGCGGCCGTCAGTCGGGCGACGACTGGGCTGCACATAAGCGGCGTTCCAGGTTTCCGGGCCGATGGCGCGCAGAAACGTGGCTGTGTGGAAAGTCCCGGCGCCTACTTCCATATCGTAGGGCTGAAGTACCACGCAACCTTGCTCGGCCCAGTATTGCTGGAGGGCGAGGATCAAGTCTTGGAAGGTACGCACGGCTGGCGTAGGCTGGCTCACGAAATTCACCTGTTTCTTGGGCTGCGATTTAAAGAGCGGGAGTATACCCGATTCATTGCTGCGCACGCCCCCTGGAGCCTTATGCCACGCTGCTTTTGGTGTTCCGAAGATCCGCTGTACATGGCTTATCACGACCAGGAGTGGGGCACGCCGCTACGCGATGCGCAGGGTTTGTTCGAGTTGCTTTTGCTCGAAGGGTTCCAGGCCGGCCTTTCCTGGATCACCGTGTTGCGTAAACGCGAGCGATATCGCGAGGTGCTGTTCGGCTTCGATGTACAGCGCGTGGCGCAAATGAGCGACGCCGAAATCGATGAATTGATGCTCGATCCCGGGATCATCCGCAATCGCCTCAAACTCAACGCCGCCCGGCGCAATGCCCAGGCCTGGCTGGCGCTTGAAGACCCGGTCGAGTTTCTCTGGTCTTTCGTTGGCGGTACGCCTGTGATCAATCATTTCAAAGATCGCACCGAAGTCCCGGCGGTCACGCCAGTCGCCGTGGAAATGAGCAAAGGCCTGAAAAAAGCCGGCTTCACCTTCGTCGGCCCGACCATTTGCTACGCGTTGATGCAGGCCTCGGGGATGGTCATGGACCACACCCAGGATTGCGATCGCTACGCGACCTTGTCGATCGGCGGTTAGAATAGCCGCCTCGCGCACAGCACAAGATCAGGAGTGACCTGTGGATAAGTTGAAAGGCGCCTTGCTGGTAGGCGCTCTGCGGCTGTTTGCCCTGCTTCCCTGGCGAGCAGTGCAGGTGGTTGGCTCGGCCATTGGCTGGGTAATGTGGAAAACCCCTAACCGTTCCCGTGATGTGGTGCGGATCAATCTGGCCAAGTGTTTTCCGGAGATGGACCCTGCCGAGCGCGAGCGCCTGGTCGGCCAGAGCCTGAAAGACATCGGAAAATCACTGACCGAAAGTGCCTGCGCGTGGATCTGGCCGGCACAGCGTTCCATCGATCTGGTGCGCGAAGTCGAAGGGCTCGACGTCTTGAAAGACGCCCTCGCCTCCGGCAAAGGTGTGGTCGGCATCACCAGCCACCTCGGCAACTGGGAAGTGTTGAACCACTTCTATTGCAGCCAGTGCAAACCGATCATTTTCTATCGCCCGCCAAAGCTCAAGGCTGTGGATGAATTGTTGCGCAAGCAGCGAGTGCAACTGGGTAACAGGGTCGCCGCCTCCACCAAGGAAGGCATCCTCAGCGTCATCAAGGAAGTGCGCAAAGGTGGTGCAGTGGGCATTCCCGCTGACCCGGAACCGGCCGAATCCGCCGGGATCTTCGTGCCGTTCTTCGCTACTCAGGCACTGACCAGCAAGTTTGTACCGAACATGCTGGCAGGCGGCAAAGCGGTTGGCGTGTTCCTGCACGCCCTGCGGCTGCCGGACGGTTCGGGCTACAAAGTGATCCTCGAAGCGGCGCCAGAGGCCATGTACAGCACTGATACCGAGACGTCCTGCGCAGCCATGAGCAAGGTGGTCGAGCGTTATGTGCGGGCGTATCCGAGCCAGTACATGTGGAGCATGAAGCGCTTCAAGAAGCGGCCGCCGGGTGAAGAGCGCTGGTATTGAGTTGATTGGCATGATCTGTGGATAACTTGAACCTGTAGGAGCGAGGCTTGCCCGCGAAGGCGATATCACATCCAACCTCAATGTTGAATGTAATGGCCTCTTCGCGAGCAAGCTTCGCTCCTACAAGTTATCCACAACTGTTCATAAAAAGGGCGCAGAAGATGTCCGAACACCGCAAATCGTTTCGCATCAAGATCAGTCACGAAAGCTTCGGCGAATGCCTTGGCCAGACCCGAAATCTCTCGACCACGGGCGTCTACGTCAAGCATCCGGGCTTGTCGGCGTTGCCCAAGGGGGCGGTGGTCTATGGTCAGGTACAGGATTTACCCACAGGCGCGCCGCGGGTTCGCATGGAAGTGGTGCTGGTAGACGCTGACGGCATTGGCCTGCGCTACCTCTGATCAGTGCGCCTGGCGCTCAAGCTTCTTCAGGAACACCGTCATCTCCTTCTCCGCCTGCTTGTCGCCGTGAGCACGAGCAGCTTCCAGACCCTGCTCCCACGCCTGACGCGCGGCCGGATAGTCCGCCAGCGCCAGATGAGCCTTGCCCAACAGCTTCCAGGCCGCTGAATACTTCGGGTCGAATTCGACGCAACGCTGGAAATGCTCGGCAGCCTTGGTGTTTTCCCCAAGATCCAGATACCCCTTGCCGAGGCCGAAGCGCAGCAATGAGTTATCCACACCCTTGGCGAGCATTTTTTCCAGGGATTCGATCATGGTGCACCTCGGTTTTTGGGGGAGCTTCGGAATCGCCTTCGCGGGCAAGCCTCGCTCCTACAGGGATATGCATGTTACCTGTAGGAGCGAGGCTTGCCCGCGAAGAGGCCTTCGGATCAGAAAAAACTCAGGCCCACATGGAACAACTTCTCCACATCCCGAATATGCTTCTTATCCACAAGGAACAGAATCACATGGTCGCCCGCCGCGATCACCGTGTCATCGTGGGCAATGATCACTTCTTCATCACGAATGATCGCGCCAATCGTGGTGCCCGGCGGCAGACCGATGTTCTCGATGGCCTTGCCGATCACCTTGCTCGACTTCGCATCGCCATGGGCAATGGCCTCGATGGCCTCCGCCGCACCACGGCGCAATGAATGCACGCTGACGATGTCGCCGCGCCGCACGTGGGCCAGCAAGGTGCCGATGGTCGCCAGTTGCGGGCTGATGGCGATGTCGATGTCGCCACCCTGGATCAAGTCGACGTAAGCCGGGTTGTTGATGATCGTCATCACCTTCTTCGCGCCCAGGCGCTTGGCCAGCAGCGACGACATGATGTTGGCTTCGTCATCGTTGGTCAGCGCCAGGAAGATGTCGGCGTCGGCGATGTTCTCTTCCATCAGCAAATCGCGGTCGGAGGCACTGCCTTGCAGGACCACGGTGCTGTCGAGGGTGTCTGAGAGATGGCGGCAGCGGGCCGGGTTCATCTCGATGATCTTCACCTGATAACGACTTTCGATGGCCTCGGCCAGACGCTCACCGATCTGCCCGCCCCCGGCGATGACGATGCGCTTGTAGCTCTCATCGAGGCGGCGCATTTCGCTCATTACTGCGCGAATATTCGCCTTGGCGGCGATGAAAAATACTTCGTCGTCCGCCTCGATCACCGTATCGCCCTGAGGCAGGATCGGCCGGTCACGGCGGAAAATCGCCGCTACGCGGGTTTCGACATTCGGCATGTGTTCACGCAACTGACGCAGTTGCTGACCCACCAGCGGTCCGCCGTAGTACGCCTTCACCGCGACCAATTGTGCTTTGCCTTCGGCGAAGTCGATCACCTGCAACGCACCCGGATGCTGGATCAGGCGTTTGATGTAGTTGGTGACCACTTGTTCCGGGCTGATCAGCACATCCACCGGAATCGCTTCGTTATCGAACAGCTCGGAGCGCGTGAGGTACGCGGCTTCACGGACGCGGGCGATCTTGGTCGGGGTGTGGAACAGGGTGTGGGCGACCTGACAGGCGACCATGTTGGTTTCGTCACTGTTGGTCACCGCCACCAGCATGTCGGCATCGTCCGCGCCGGCCTGGCGCAGCACCGTCGGCAGCGAGCCGCGGCCTTGCACGGTACGGATGTCCAACCGGTCGCCGAGGTCGCGCAGGCGTTCGCCATCGGTGTCGACCACGGTGATGTCGTTGGCCTCGCTGGCCAAGTGTTCCGCCAGCGAACCGCCGACCTGCCCTGCGCCGAGGATGATGATTTTCATCCAGTCACTCCCTTAAAACCGGTTAACCGCGCGCGGCGGCGATCTTGATCAGCTTGGCGTAATAGAACCCGTCGTGGCCGCCTTCCTGTGCCAGCAGCTGGCGACCGTGGGGCTGCTTGATACCGGCCGTGGTGGCGAGGTCCAGCTCACGAGCGCCCGGCGTGCGAGCGAGGAAGGCTTCGATGACTTCGGTGTTCTCGGTCGGCAACGTGGAACAGGTGGCGTAAAGCAGAATCCCGCCCACCTCCAGAGTTATCCACATGGCATCCAGCAACTCGCCTTGCAGCACTGCCAGCGCGGCGATGTCATCCGGTTGGCGAGTCAGCTTGATGTCCGGGTGACGACGGATCACGCCGGTGGCCGAGCATGGCGCATCGAGCAGGATGCGTTGGAACGGTTTGCCATCCCACCAGGTGGCCGTGTCGCGGCCGTCGGCGGCGATCAGTTCGGCGCTCAGGCCCAGGCGTGCGAGGTTTTCTCGCACACGCACCAGACGCTTGGCTTCCAGATCCACGGCGACGACGCCCGCCAGTGCAGGTTCGGCTTCGAGGATGTGGCAGGTCTTGCCGCCCGGTGCGCAGCAGGCGTCGAGCACTCGCTGGCCCGGCGCCAGGTCGAGCAGGTCGGCGGCCAGTTGCGCCGCTTCGTCCTGCACGCTGATCCAGCCTTCGGCGAAGCCTGGCAGGCTGCGTACGTCGGCGGCGGCGTCGAGAATGATGCCGTCCCGGCTGTAAACACACGGTGTGGCGGCAATGCCGGCGTCGGTCAGCAAGCCAAGATAGGCATCGCGGCTGTGATGGCGACGGTTGACCCGCAAAATCATCGGCGGATGCGCGTTGTTCGCCGCGCAAATGGCTTCCCACTGCTCAGGCCAAAACGCTTTCAGGGATTTTTGCAGCCAGCGTGGGTGGGCGGTGCGCACCACCGGGTCGTGTTCCAGCTCGGCCAGCAGCGCTTCGCTTTCACGTTGGGCGCGGCGCAACACGGCGTTGAGCAAGGCTTTGGCCCACGGCTTCTTCAGCTTGTCGGCGCAACCGACGGTTTCGCCGATGGCGGCGTGAGCCGGGACGCGGGTGTAAAGCAGTTGATAGAGACCGACCAGCAGCAACGCCTCGACATCGGCGTCGGCAGCCTTGAACGGCTTCTGCAGCAACTTGGCCGCGAGCGCCGACAAACGTGGCTGCCAGCGCGCGGTGCCGAACGCCAGGTCCTGGGTGAAGCCGCGATCGCGGTCTTCGACCTTGTCCATTTGTGTCGGCAGCGAACTGTTGAGTGAGGCTTTTCCGTTGAGAACTGCAGCAAGTGCCTTGGCGGCGGCCAGACGTGGATTCATTGAGCGTCCGCCGTTTGACCGAGCACGGTGCCGACGGCGAATTTCTCACGACGGCTGTTGAACAAATCGCTGAAGTTCAGCGCCTTGCCGCCGGGCAATTGCAGACGGGTCAGGCACAGCGCTTGCCCACCGCAAGCGACGATCAGGCCGTCCTTGCTGGCGCTGAGGATTTCACCTGGTGCGCCCTTGCCTTCGGCGAGGCTCGCGGCCAGCACTTTCAGCGCTTCACCATTCAACGTGCTGTGGGTGATCGGCCATGGATTGAAGGCGCGGACCAGACGTTCCAGCTCAATGGCCGGGCGGGTCCAGTCGATGCGCGCTTCGTCCTTGTTCAATTTGTGTGCGTAGGTGGCGAGGCTGTCGTCCTGCACTTCGCCTTCCAGCGTGCCGGCGGCGAGGCCGGCAATGGCTTGAATCACTGCCGGCGGGCCGAGTTCCGCCAGGCGGTCGTGGAGGCTGCCGCCGGTGTCTTCAGCGCTGATCGGCGTAGTGACCTTGAGCAGCATCGGCCCGGTGTCGAGGCCCAGTTCCATGCGCATCACGGTCACGCCGCTTTCGCTGTCGCCGGCTTCGACGGCGCGCTGGATCGGCGCCGCACCGCGCCAGCGTGGCAGCAACGACGCGTGGCTGTTGATGCAACCCAGGCGCGGAATATCCAGTACCACTTGCGGCAGGATCAGGCCGTAGGCGACCACCACCAGCAAGTCCGGTTTCAGCGCGGCCAGTTCGGCTTGAGCGTCTTCGTTGCGCAGGGTTGGCGGTTGCAGCACCGGGATGTTGTTTTCCAGTGCCAACTGCTTGACCGGGCTCGGCATCAGCTTTTGCCCGCGACCCGCCGGACGGTCCGGTTGGGTGTAGACCGCGACGATCTCGTAAGGGCTGTCGAGCAGGGCCTTGAGGTGTTCGGCGGCGAATTCCGGGGTGCCGGCAAAGACGATGCGCAGTGGCTCAGTCATGGGAAGCTCTCATTTACAAAGCAGTCGCAAAAGAAAAAGGCTTGCCGCAGCAAGCCTTTGAAAGGAGGGCATCAAGCGTTCTGGCGATGGAGCTTTTCCAGTTTTTTCTTGATTCGGTCACGTTTGAGATTCGACAGGTAGTCGACGAACAATTTGCCGTTGAGGTGGTCGCATTCATGCTGGATGCACACGGCGAGCAGGCCTTCGGCGATCAGTTCGTAAGGCTGGCCGTCGCGGTCCAGGGCCTTGACCTTGACCTTCTGCGGGCGATCGACGTTTTCGTAGAAACCCGGCACCGAGAGGCAGCCTTCCTGGTATTGCTCCATCTCGTCGGTCAGGGGCTCGAACTCAGGGTTGATGAACACCCGCGGTTCGGTGCGGTCTTCGGAGAGGTCCATCACGACGATACGTTTGTGCACGTTGACCTGGGTCGCGGCGAGGCCGATGCCTGGCGCTTCATACATTGTTTCAAACATATCATCGACCAACTGACGCACTTCGTCGTCCACTACGGCCACAGGTTTGGCGATAGTGCGCAGGCGCGAGTCGGGGAATTCGAGGATGTCTAAAATGGCCATAAGCTTGATTGCTGCACGTGTGAGGTAAAGTCGGGTCGATGGCCTGGCAGGTCCGAAGATGCAGGCTACCGTTGTGAAGCGTAGCTCCTTTTCTTTTAGGTAAAGAGTCGGGAGCGAGCCACGAGGGCTCTGGCGTTTCACGCGAACGCACATAATAAAGGGATTCACCGCATGAGGAAATCACTACTCGCCTTGCTCCTTCTGGCCTCGGCCGGTTTGGCGCATGGGCAAGTGCAACTCAAGGAAGGTTTTCCACAGCAATACACAGTGGCGGCGGGTGACACACTCTGGGACATCTCCGGGAAATTCCTCCGTGAGCCGTGGAAGTGGCCCGAGCTCTGGCAGGCCAATCCGCAGATCCAGAACCCCAATCTGATCTACCCCGGCGATTTGCTGTCGCTGGTCTACGTTGACGGTCAGCCGCGCCTGACCCTCAATCGCGGGGCTTCCCGGGGCACCATCAAGCTCTCGCCACGGGTGCACAGTTCGCCGGTGGCCGACGCCATCCCGAGCATTCCGTTGCAGTCGATCAACAGTTTTCTGCTGAGCAACCGCATCGTCGACAAGGTCGAGGATTTCGACAAGGCGCCTTACATCGTCGCCGGCGATGCCGAACGGGTGCTCAGCGGCACCGGCGACCGGATTTTCGCCCGCGGCCATTTCGATCCGAACCAGCCGGTCTACGGCATCTTCCGCCAAGGCAAGGTTTATACCGACCCCGAGAGCAAGGAGTTCCTGGGGATCAATGCCGACGACATCGGCGGTGGTGAAATCGTCGCTACCGAGGGTGATGTCGCGACGCTGGCACTGCAACGCACCACTCAGGAAGTTCGCCTCGGCGATCGCTTGTTCAGCGGCGAGGAACGATCGATCAACTCGACCTTCATGCCCAGTGCGCCAAAAAACCCGATCAACGGCCTGATCATTGACGTACCGCGCGGGGTTACCCAGATCGGCGCGATGGATGTCGTGACGCTGAACCGGGGCCAACGCGACGGTCTCGCCGAAGGCAACGTGTTGGTGGTGATGAAAACCGGCGAAACCGTGCGTGACCGGGTCTCCGGCCAGCCTCTGAAAATTCCCGATGAACGCGCCGGTTTGCTGATGGTGTTCCGCACCTACGACAAACTCAGTTACGGATTGGTGCTCACCGCATCGCGCTCCTTGGCAGTGATGGACAAGGTGCGAAATCCGTAAGCAGGCTCCACAAGTTACCAACAGAGTTATCCACAGCTTATTCCCGTTTGAACGGGGCTCATAACGATCAAGGATGATCCATGTCGCTGCCTGCTGTTACACCGGTTTCCCCTGCGGAACTGGAAGCCCGTTTACGTCTGCATCGTTTGCCGGAGCTCGGTCCTGCGCGTTTCAGGAAACTGCTCGAAGCCTTCGGCTCGGCGTCCAAAGCTATCAGCGCGCCGGCCAGTGCCTGGCGTTCGCTGGGCTTGCCGTTTGCTTGCGCCGAGGCTCGCCGGGCCGATGATGTCCGGGACGGCGCCAGCCACGCATTGGCCTGGCTAGACCGTCCCGGCCAGCATTTACTGATGTGGGACCAGCCTGACTACCCGGCATTGCTGGCGGAAATCAGCGACGCGCCGCCACTGCTATTCGTCGCGGGCGATCCGGGCATACTGGAAAAACCGCAATTGGCGATGGTCGGCAGTCGTCGCGCTTCCCGTCCGGGGATGGACACGGCCGCCGCGTTTTCGCGCAGTCTGGCTGGCGCCGGTTTTGTCATCACCAGCGGTCTGGCGCTGGGGATCGATGCCGCCGCGCATCAAGCCGCTCTGGACGTGGGCGGGCAAACGGTCGGCGTACTTGGCACGGGACTTGAAAAGTTTTATCCACAGCGCAACCGCAGGCTTGCCGATGCCATGATTGCGTCGGGCAGCGCGGTGCTTTCCGAGTTCCCGCTGGACGCCGGGCCTACGGCCAGCAACTTCCCGCGACGCAATCGAATCATCAGTGGTTTGTCCCTCGGTGTGCTGGTGGTCGAGGCCAGTGTCGCCAGCGGTTCCTTGATCACCGCGAGGCTGGCGGCGGAACAAGGTCGTGAGGTGTATGCGATTCCGGGATCGATCCATCATCCCGGCGCCAAGGGGTGTCATCAGCTGATTCGCGACGGCGCGATGCTGGTGGAAACCATCGAACATATCCTCGAAGCGTTGCGCGGCTGGCAGCAGTTGCCGTTAGCTATGCAGGTTCCGTCGGTGGCACATCCGCTGTTGATGCTGCTGCACGCGGCGCCGCACACCAGTGAAGCGTTGTCCGTCTCCAGCGGCTGGGCGTTGCCCAAAGTGCTGGCGGCGTTGACGGAACTGGAAATGGACGGCCGGGCGGTCTGCGAAAGCGGGCGCTGGTTTGCGCGGGTGAGCTAGGTTTTATAAGGAACATCGGTAAACTGCGCAGAGCCTTATTCCGGAGAGTTTTTCATGGTCAACAGTTGGCGTGTGCAACAAGCCGCGCAAGCCATTCGCGCAGGGGCGGTGATTGCCTATCCAACCGAGGCGGTCTGGGGCCTGGGTTGCGACCCGTGGGATGAAGAAGCGGTCGAGCGTCTGCTGATGCTAAAGGGCCGGTCGGTGGACAAGGGCCTGATTCTGGTCGCCGACAACATCCGCCAGTTCGACTTCCTGTTCGAAGACTTCCCTGAGCTGTGGATGGACCGCATGGCCAGCACTTGGCCGGGGCCGAATACCTGGCTGGTGCCGCATCGGAATCAGTTGCCGCAGTGGATTACCGGCGTGCACGAAACGGTGGCGTTGCGGGTCAGCAATCACCCGTTGGTGCGGGATTTGTGCGCATTGGTCGGGCCGTTGGTGTCAACCTCGGCCAACCCGCAGGGCCGGCCGGCGGCGCGGACGCGGATTCGCGTGGAGCAGTATTTCCGCGGGCAGCTTGATTTGATTCTTGGCGGCAACCTCGGTGGGCGCAAGAATCCGAGCGTGATTCGCGATCTGGCGACCGGGAACGTCATTCGCCCGGGTTGAGACCGCGTCATCGTTCTTCGCGGGCAAGCCTCGCTCCTACAGGGATCGCATACAAACTGTAGGAGCGAGGCTTGCCCGCGAAGAGGCCCTCAAGGCAACAAAACAGTCGAACCTGTCGTCCGCCGTGCCGACAACTCGGTCTGCGCCTTCGCCGCGTCAGCCAGTGAATACTTCTGGCTGATCTCCACCTTCAGCTTCCCGCTGATGATCATCTCAAACAACTCATCCGCCATCCGCTGCAGGTTTTCAGCGTTGTTGGCATAAGTCGCCAGTGTTGGCCGGGTCACGTACAGCGATCCCTTCGCCGACAGAATCCCCAGGTTTACCCCGTCCACCGCGCCCGATGCGTTGCCAAAACTCACCACCAGGCCCCGAGGCGCTGTGCTATCCAGCGAAGTCAGCCAGGTGTCTTTGCCGACACCGTCGTACACCACCGGGACTTTTTTGCCGTCGGTCAATTCCAGTACGCGTTGTGCGACGTTCTCGTGGCTGTAGTCGATGGTCGCCCACGCACCGTTGGCCTTTGCCAACGCGGCTTTCTCCGGCGAGCTGACCGTGCCGATCAACTTCACGCCCAGCGCCTTGGCCCATTGGCAGGCCAGCGAACCGACACCCCCGGCAGCGGCGTGAAACAGAATGGTTTCGCCACCCTTGAGTTCATAGGTCTGACGCAACAGGTACTGCACGGTGAGGCCCTTGAGCATTACCCCGGCGGCTTGTTCGAAGCTGATCGCGTCCGGCAGGTGCACCAGATTGGCTTCCGGCAATACGTGAACCTCGCTGTAGGCGCCCAATGGGCCGCTGCCGTACGCCACGCGATCACCGACCTTGAAGCGGGTGACTTCGCTGCCCACCGCCTCGACCACGCCCGCACCTTCCGAACCCACGCCCGACGGCAAGGCCGGCGGCGCATAGAGGCCGCTGCGGAAATAGGTGTCGATGAAGTTCAGGCCGATGGCCTCGTTGGTCACGCGCACTTGCTGCGGGCCGGGCTCGGCCGGTTGGTAATCCACATACTCGAGCACTTCGGGGCCGCCATGGGCGCGGAACTGGATACGCTTTGCCATCAGAACTCTCCTTAGGTCTTCAGCTACTAGAGGTGTAGTGCCAAGCGCCCTATCGAACTCCCAAGCTTGATCCCCGTCAACTGTGGCGAGTCCATCTGCAATGTTATGCTACGCGCCCATTTGCGCCGGCCCTCGCTCCCATGGAGCGCCGCGTAGTTTTGCCCGATTCAAGGTGAAGACATGACGACCCGCACCGAGGCCGTAAAAGCCTACCTGCTCGACCTGCAAGACCGCATTTGCGCTGCCCTGGAAGCCGAAGACGGCGGCACGCAATTCGTCGAAGACGCCTGGACCCGGCCTGCCGGCGGTGGCGGTCGTACCCGCGTGATCGAGAACGGCGCGGTCATCGAAAAGGGCGGCGTCAACTTTTCCCACGTGTTTGGCAGCGGTCTCCCACCGTCCGCCAGCGCCCATCGACCGGAACTGGCCGGCCGTGGCTTTGAAGCCCTGGGCGTGTCGCTGGTGATTCACCCGCACAACCCGCATGTGCCGACTTCCCACGCCAACGTGCGCTTTTTCATCGCCGAAAAAGAAGGCGAAGAACCGGTCTGGTGGTTCGGCGGCGGCTTCGACCTGACCCCTTATTACGGCAACATCGATGACTGCGTGCACTGGCACCGAGTCGCCGAGCAGGCCTGCGCGCCGTTCGGTCCGGACGTCTATTCGCGCTACAAAGCCTGGTGCGACAGCTATTTCCACATCAAGCATCGCCACGAACCGCGCGGCATCGGCGGCCTGTTCTTCGATGATTTGAACGAGTGGGATTTCGACACCAGCTTCGCTTTCATGCGTGCCATCGGTGACGCTTACATCGACGCCTACCTGCCGATCGTGCAGCGCCGCAAAAATGATGCGTTCACTACAAAACAGCGCGAATTCCAGGAATTCCGCCGTGGCCGATACGTCGAGTTCAACCTGGTTTACGACCGTGGCACGCTGTTCGGCCTGCAATCGGGTGGGCGTACCGAGTCGATCCTCATGTCGTTGCCGCCGCAAGTTCGCTGGAGCTATGACTGGAAAGCCGAGCCCGGCAGCGAAGAAGCACGCCTGACCGAGTACTTCCTGCAAGACCGCGACTGGCTGGCCCAGGCCTGAGGATTTCTGATGGATCGTTACGTCGTATTCGGTAACCCGATTGGCCACAGCAAGTCGCCGTTGATCCATCGTCTGTTCGCCGAACAGACTGCTCAGCAACTGGACTACAGCACTTCGCTGGCACCGCTCGACGATTTTTCCGACTTTGCCCGGGAGTTTTTCCTGGAAGGTTGCGGGGCGAACGTGACGGTGCCGTTCAAGGAAGAGGCGTTCCGTCTGGCCGACAGTTTGACGGCGCGAGCGCAGCGGGCTGGCGCGGTGAACACCCTGAGCAAGCTCGCCGATGGCACGCTGCTGGGCGACAACACCGATGGTGCCGGGCTGGTGCGGGACCTGACGGTCAACGCCGGTTTCAGCCTCAAGGGCAAACGCATCCTGCTGCTCGGCGCCGGCGGCGCAGTGCGCGGAGCGCTGGAGCCACTGCTGGCCGAGCAACCCGCCTCGGTGATCATCGCCAACCGCACGGTGGAAAAAGCCGAGCTGCTGGCTGAGTTGTTTGCGGATCTGGGGCCGGTGTCGGCCAGTGGTTTCGACTGGTTGCGGGAATCGGTGGACCTGATCATCAACGCGACATCGGCCAGTTTGTCGGGCGATGTACCGCCGATTGCGGGCAGTCTGATCGAGCCGGGCAAGACCGTTTGCTACGACATGATGTACGGCAAGGAACCGACCTCGTTCTGCCGTTGGGCTACGGCGCATGGCGCTGCCGTGTCGATGGATGGTTTGGGGATGCTCGCCGAACAAGCGGCAGAAGCCTTCTTGCTGTGGCGCGGTGTACGCCCGGACACCGCGCCGGTGCTGGCCGAGCTGCGCCGCCAACTCGCGGCGTAGCCCTTGTAGGAGCGAGGCTTGCCCGCGAAGTTTTTGGCGTACTTAAGGAAGCCTTCGCGGGCAAGCCTCGCTCCTACAGG
>NZ_JAGYFX010000079.1:0-28177 GCF_019946615.1 Pseudomonas sp. BF-R-01 | reverse complement strand
ATGGCGTCCTTGAAACCGCCATCGCCAGCAAGCCGGCTCCTACAGGTTTGCATTCACCGGGCGATGCCGTGTTTACGCAGCTTTCTATAGAGGGTGTTACGGCTGACACCCAACTGCTCGGCGGTATGGGTCATGTGCCAACGGGTTTGCTCCAGCGCATTCAGCAACGCCAGGCGCTCGGCATCATCCAGCGGATGTTCGCAAGACGGTTCGACGGCAACAACCGGCACCGGCCTGGCCTGTCGAATCATCGCCGGCAAATCCTCCAGCCCGATCCGCCCGCCATCACACAACGCCGCCAAGGTGCGCAGCACGTTACGCAACTGCCGCACGTTCCCGGGCCAGGCGAAACCCAGCAACGCCTGGCGGGCGGGCTCATCAATCAGCACCGTTTCCCCGCCCGCCTCTTCCGCCAGCAGAAAGTCGAGCAACTGCGATTTGTCACTGCGTTCGCGCAACGCCGGCAACGCAATCTCCAACCCATTGAGCCGGTAATACAAATCCTCGCGGAAGCTGCCGTCCTGCACCCGTTCCAGAAGATTACGGTGAGTCGCGCTGATGATCCGCACGTTGACCGCCTCCGGCTCGCCGCCAATCGGCACCACTTGCCGATCTTCCAGCACTCTTAATAGCCGGGTCTGCAACGCCAACGGCATGTCGCCGATTTCATCGAGGAACAAGGTCCCGCCATCGGCCTGCTGCAACTTGCCGCGCATGCCTTCCTTGCGTGCGCCGGTAAAGCTGCCGCCGCGATAGCCGAACAACTCGCTCTCGATCAGGCTTTCCGGGATGGCCGCGCAGTTGAGCGCGACGAAGGCTTTTTCGGCCCGCTGACTGGCCTGATGCACCGCTTTGGCGAAGGCCTCCTTGCCGGACCCGGTTTCGCCGTTGATCAACAGCGGCACATCCCGTTCGAACACGCGCAGGGATTTGCGGAAGTCTTCCTGCAAACCCGCATCGCCCAGACAAATGCCCGACAGGCGCGCAGGTTCGGCAACGACCCGACTGGTCACTACCGGCACCGGAATGCTGCGCGGCTGACCGCGCAACACGGCAAACAGGCCGCGCCCGTCACGTGCGCGCAACGGCCAACTGGCGCTGGCATTCACACTCGCGCGGCCCAGCAACTCATCCAGTGAGCAATCGAAAAACGCCTCGACCGGTTTGCCCAGCAGCCCGCCACGACTATGCCCCAGCAGGTTCAGCGCGCTCTGATTGACCGCGCTGATCCGACCCTCGCCGTCGAACGCCAGCAGCCCTTCGCTGAACAGCCCGACGGATTCCGCCTGCAGGTGAAAACGCAGCAACCATTGATTGTCGAAGTAACGCAGGAAATAGCAGCTCTCGATCATCTTCGCCGACAGATTGACCAAGGCCATGGTGTGGAACTGACTTTGCCGCGACACCTCGTGCCGCGCCGAGGACACGTCGAGCACCGCCAGCAGTTCGCCATGCGGATCGAACACCGGACTCGCCGAGCAAGTCAGGCCAGTGTGACGCCCACGAAAGTGTTCGTCCTGGTGAATGGTCAGCGACTGACGCTCCACCAGGCAGGTGCCGATGCCGTTGGTGCCTTCGCAGGCTTCGCTCCAGTCGGCACCGAGCCAGAGGCCGGCGCGCTCGAAAATCTTCCGCTCGGCGGGTGCCGTCACACAATTGAGGATCACCCCGCGCGCATCCGTCAGCAGCACCGCATGACCGGCGCCGGACAGCTGCTGATGAAGACTGCTCATTTCGTTGCCGGCGATGTGCAGCACTTGCTGCAAGCGTTCGCGGCTTTCGAGGACACGACCGTGCTCCAGCACCGTCGGCGCCATGGTCAGGGCCGGGTCGAGGTGATAGTCCTCAAGACAACGCAGCCAGGAACGGGCAATGGACGGATCGCTGCCGGGACCGTGCAGGTGGGATTTCCCCTGGGTCACGGTCAGCACTTGCTGGGCATGGCGACTCAAATGGTTGTCGTGCATTTCTTATTATTCTCCCCGGGGCTCGGTGACCCGTATTGAGGTGATGCCCGAGCATCCTCCAGCCTAGCCCGCATTGCAATGCTGGCAAGACCGGTCAGTCACAGCTTGTGCCACAAGCGGTACAAACTGTCACGGGGGCTGTACCGAAAGCGTCACAGCCGCCATCCATCCGTCCGACAAAAAACGCGCAAGACCTTGATTTGCCTAGCTCACAGGGCAGTGGCCCGACCTTTGCTCTACGCTTATAGCAAGCGCACATGCGCCTCTCTAATAAGTACAAAAGCCAAGGAGAAAACACCATGCGTTACGCTCACCCCGGTACTGAAGGCGCTATCGTTTCGTTCAAAGCCAAATACGGTAACTACATCGGCGGCGAGTTCGTCGCGCCTGTCAAAGGTCAGTACTTCACCAATACCTCGCCAGTGAATGGCCAACCGATTGCCGAATTCCCGCGCTCCACGGCCGAAGACATCGACAAAGCCCTGGACGCTGCCCACGCCGCTGCCGATGCCTGGGGCGCCACGTCCGCCCAGGCGCGCTCGCTGGTGCTGCTGAAAATCGCCGACCGCATCGAGCAGAACCTGGAACTGCTGGCGATCACCGAATCCTGGGACAACGGCAAAGCCGTTCGCGAAACCCTCAACGCCGACATCCCGCTGGCCGCCGACCACTTCCGTTACTTCGCCGGTTGCATCCGTGCGCAGGAAGGCAGCGCTGCCGAGATCGACGGCAACACCGTGGCCTATCACATCCATGAACCGCTGGGCGTGGTCGGGCAGATCATCCCGTGGAACTTCCCGATCCTGATGGCCGCGTGGAAACTCGCCCCGGCGCTGGCGGCGGGTAACTGCGTGGTGCTCAAGCCAGCAGAACAAACGCCGCTGGGCATTACCGTGCTGGTCGAGCTGATCGGCGACCTGCTGCCACCGGGCGTGCTCAACATTGTGCAAGGCTTCGGCAAAGAAGCCGGCGAAGCGCTCGCCACCAGCAAACGCATCGCCAAGATCGCCTTCACTGGCTCGACCCCGGTCGGCTCGCACATCATGAAATGCGCCGCCGAAAACATCATCCCGTCCACCGTGGAGCTGGGTGGCAAATCGCCGAACATCTTCTTTGAAGACATCATGAAAGCCGAACCGTCCTTCATCGAGAAAGCTGCTGAAGGCCTGGTGCTGGCATTCTTCAACCAGGGCGAAGTCTGCACCTGCCCGTCCCGCGCGCTGGTGCAGGAATCGATCTACGACGACTTCATGAAAGAGGTGATGAAAAAAGTCCTGTCGATCAAACGCGGCGACCCGCTGGACACCGACACCATGGTCGGCGCCCAGGCGTCCGAGCAGCAATTCGACAAAATCCTTTCGTACCTGGAAATCGCCAAGGGCGAAGGCGCCGAGCTGCTGACCGGCGGCAAAGTGGAAAAACTCGAGGGCAGTCTGGCGACGGGTTATTACATCCAGCCGACCCTGCTCAAGGGCACCAACAAAATGCGTGTGTTCCAGGAAGAAATCTTTGGCCCGGTGGTGAGCATCACCACGTTCAAGGACGAAGCCGAAGCCCTGGCCATCGCCAACGACACCGAGTTCGGCCTCGGCGCCGGCCTGTGGACCCGCGACATCAACCGCGCCTATCGCATGGGCCGCGCCATCAAGGCCGGTCGCGTGTGGACCAACTGCTACCACCTGTACCCGGCGCACGCCGCGTTCGGTGGCTACAAAAAGTCCGGTGTCGGTCGTGAAACCCACAAAATGATGCTCGATCACTATCAGCAGACCAAAAACCTGCTGGTGAGCTACGACATCAATCCGTTGGGCTTCTTCTAACCCCGCGCGATACCGCGTAACGGCCTTCGCGAGCAAGCTTCGCTCCTACAGGATCACGCCGTACCTGTAGGAGCGAGGCTTGCCCGCGAAGGCATCCTCAAACACACCGCAAATCACCGCCCTGCCGCTCTGGCACGGGCTTTGCGTGCCCGCTCCACACCAAAAATCAGTTTCCGAAAGTCCAACAGATCAAACAATAAAAAAGACAGCGAGGACTTATGACTTCTTCCACACAGCTCAAACCCACACTCGGCACCCTGCACTTATGGGGCATTGCCGTCGGCCTGGTGATTTCCGGCGAGTACTTCGGCTGGAGTTACGGCTGGGGCACCGCAGGCACTCTGGGTTTCCTCGTCACCGCCCTGATGGTGGCGACGATGTACACCTGTTTCATCTTCAGTTTCACCGAACTGACTACCGCCATTCCCCACGCTGGCGGGCCCTTTGCCTACAGCCGACGGGCCTTCGGCGAGAAAGGCGGCTTGATTGCCGGCATTGCCACGCTGATTGAATTCGTCTTTGCGCCGCCAGCCATTGCCATGGCCATTGGCGCTTATCTGAACGTTCAATACCCGGAACTTGACCCCAAGATTGCCGCCGTTGGCGCCTATTTTGTGTTCATGACGCTCAACATCCTCGGCGTCAGCATCGCCGCCACGTTTGAACTGGTGGTGACCGTGCTGGCCGTCGCCGAGTTGCTGGTGTTCATGGGCGTGGTCGCGCCGGGCTTCAGTTTCAGCAATTTCGTGCTCAACGGCTGGTCGGGTTCGAACGAGTTCACCATTGCCTCAATCCCCGGCATCTTTGCGGCGATCCCGTTCGCGATCTGGTTTTTCCTCGCGATTGAAGGTGCGGCGATGGCGGCTGAAGAAGCCAAGGACCCGAAACGCACGATTCCCAAGGCGTACGTCAGCGGCATTCTGACGTTGGTGTTCCTCGCGATCGGCGTGATGGTGATGGCCGGCGGCGTGGGCGACTGGCGTCAATTGTCGAACATCAACGACCCGCTGCCTCAGGCGATGAAAGCCGTGGTCGGCAACAATTCGACCTGGATGCACATGCTGGTCTGGATCGGCCTGTTCGGGCTGGTGGCGAGTTTCCACGGGATCATTCTCGGCTACTCGCGTCAGTTCTTCGCCTTGGCCCGGGCCGGCTACCTGCCACGTTCGCTGGCCAAACTGTCACGTTTCCAGACCCCGCACCGGGCCATTCTGGCCGGCGGCGTGATCGGCATCGCGGCAATCTACAGCGACGGGCTGGTCAACCTGCAAGGCATGACGCTGACGGCAGCGATGATCACCATGTCGGTATTCGGTGCCATCGTGATGTACATCATCAGTATGCTGAGCCTGTTCAAGCTGCGTAAGACCGAGCCAAACCTGGAACGCAGCTTCCGCGCGCCGGGTTACCCGATCGTGCCGGGGATTGCGCTGTTTCTGGCCGTGGTGTGCCTGGTGGCGATGGCGTGGTTCAACCCGCTGATCGGCTGTGTGTTCCTCGGTTTCATGGCGGCCGGGTATTTGTATTTCCAACTGACCGCCAAGCAGCGCTTCGATGCGCCGGCGGATGCGATGCTCGAAGGCGCCTGAGTTGCACCGGCGCCGGGCTAACGCCCCGGCGCCTGCTTTATTGAAGTGCACATCGCTCCCCCTGTGGGAGCCAGCCTGCTGGCTCCCACAAGGGAATGTCAGGGTAATCAAGACTTCTACACATCAGGAGGACACCGTGGCCACATTTGCCCATTCCATCGGCGCCCAGACCTACCGCTTCGCCAGCCTCAAAGAGGTCATGGCCAAGGCCAGCCCGGCGCGTTCCGGGGATTTCCTGGCCGGCGTCGCCGCCCTTAACGATGGCGAGCGCGTCGCCGCGCAAATGGCCCTGGCTGACATCCCGCTGACTCACTTCCTGCAGGAAGTGCTGATTCCTTACGAGACCGATGAAGTCACCCGACTGATCATCGACACTCACGACAAACAAGCCTTCGCCGTGGTCAGCCATCTCACCGTTGGCGGATTTCGCGACTGGCTGCTCAGCGATGCCGCCGACGAACAGAGCCTGCGCGCCCTCGCCCCGGGCCTGACGCCGGAAATGGCCGCAGCCGTATCAAAAATCATGCGCGTGCAGGACCTGGTGCTGGTCGCACAGAAAATCCGTGTGATCACGCACTTTCGCGGCACCATGGGCCTGCGGGGACGCTTATCCACCCGCCTGCAACCCAACCACCCCACCGACGAACCGGCCGGTATAGCCGCGAGCATTCTCGACGGCCTGCTGTACGGCAACGGTGACGCGATGATCGGCATCAACCCGGCCACCGACAGCATTGCCTCGATTTGCGCGATGCTGGAAATGCTCGACGCGATCATCCAGCGCTACGAAATTCCTACACAAGCCTGCGTGCTGACCCACGTCACCACGTCCATCGAAGCGATCAATCGCGGCGTTCCGCTGGACCTGGTGTTCCAGTCGATCGCCGGCACCGAAGCGGCCAATGCCAGTTTCGGCATCAACCTGAACGTGTTGCAGGAAGGTTACGACGCCGGTTTGAGCCTGAATCGCGGCACGCTTGGGCAAAACCTGATGTATTTCGAGACCGGCCAGGGTAGCGCCCTGTCGGCCAACGCCCACCACGGCATCGATCAACAAACCTGCGAAACCCGCGCCTACGCGGTTGCCCGACATTTCAAACCGTTTTTGGTGAACACCGTCGTAGGATTTATCGGCCCGGAATACCTCTACAACGGCAAACAGATCATCCGTGCAGGCCTGGAAGACCACTTCTGCGGCAAATTGCTGGGCGTGCCGATGGGCTGCGACATCTGTTACACCAACCACGCTGAGGCCGACCAGGACGACATGGACACCCTGCTGACCCTGCTGGGCGTGGCCGGGATCAACTTCATCATGGGCATCCCCGGTTCCGACGACATCATGCTCAACTACCAGACCACTTCGTTCCACGACGCGCTCTACGCCCGACAAACCCTGGGCCTGAAACCGGCACCGGAGTTCGAACAGTGGCTGGCCAGAATGGGCATTTTCACTCAGGCCGATGGCAAGATTCATTTCGGCGAGCGCCTGCCGCCAGCCTTCCGCCAGGCGATGGGGCAACTGGGATGAGTGTCGAGATGGATAAACCGCCTGTTGATTCAGAAAATCCATTGCTGGAACTGCGGCGCCTGACCCCGGCACGGATTGCCCTGGGCCGCACCGGCACCAGCATGCCGACCAGCGCACAGCTGGATTTCCAGTACGCCCACGCCCAGGCTCGGGACGCGGTGCACCTGCCCTTCGACCATGCCGGGCTCAGCGCTCAATTGGCCGAATGCGGATACGAAAGTGTGCTCCTGCACAGCGCCGCCACCAACCGCGACAGCTATTTGCAGCGCCCTGACTTGGGGCGGAAATTGAGCGATGAGTCCGCGCAAATCCTGCGCAACCATGCTTCAGCCTATCCCGGCGGCGTCGATCTGGTGATTGTCGTGGCCGATGGTTTGTCGGCACTGGCTGTGCACCGCCACACCGTGCCCTTCCTTTCGCGCATGCGAGAGCAGATCGAAGTCGATGGCTGGACGGTTTCACCGGTGATTCTGGTAGAACAAGGCCGGGTCGCGATAAGCGACGAAATCGGCGAGTTGCTGGGCGCAAAAATGGTGGTGATTCTGATTGGCGAACGCCCTGGCCTCAGCTCGCCAGACAGTCTGGGATTATATTTCACCTACAATCCAAAGGTCGGTCTGACGGATGCTTACCGCAACTGCATCTCCAATGTGCGACTGGAAGGCCTGAGTTATGGCATGGCGGCACACCGATTGCTGTATTTGATGCGCGAAGCCTGTCGGCGACAGTTGTCGGGGGTCAACCTGAAGGACGAAGCGCAGCTTCAGACGCTGGAGTCGGACGCAGGAGCGGACATGAAAGGTAATTTCCTACTGAGCCTGCCGGATGCCTGAACCGTTTCCGCATTGCGTTTCTGATTCAATTTCAGGCAGGATCGAAACACGGCTGCCCGAGTGAAGAACCGTTCGCCGTCAGAGCATGTGAAGACAGCCACTTGAAGACGAGACCTATCGATGCGGATTATTCAAGCGACCCTTGAACACCTGGACCTGCTGACCCCGTTGTTCGTCAAATATCGCGAGTTTTATGGTTCCCTGCCGTATCCGGACTCGTCCCGGGCGTTCCTCGAGAAACGCCTGCGTCGCAAGGAATCGGTGATCTACCTGGCCCTGGCCGATGACGACGACAAGAAGCTGATGGGTTTCTGTCAGCTGTACCCGAGCTTTTCGTCGCTTTCACTTAAACGCGTGTGGATCCTCAACGACATTTATGTCGCCGAAGACGCCCGCCGGCAGTTAGTGGCTGACAACCTGATGCGCACCGCGAAAAAAATGGCCAAGGAAACCAATGCCGTGCGCATGCGCGTTTCCACCAGCAGCGACAACAAAATCGCACAGAAAACCTACGAATCCATCGGATTCAAGGAAGACACAGAGTTCAAAAACTACGTGCTGCCGATCAGCGACGAGCTTTGATCCGCACCGAGCCCTCGTAGGAGCGAAGCTTGCTCGCGAAAGCGGTCTGACATCTGGCGGATATGCTGAACGACATACCGCTTTCGCGAGCAATCGAGCGTCGACCGGCTGCTCCTACAAAAAAAAGCAGACCGCGCCGCCGGTCTTGCGCGACACTCCTCGCTACAAACTCGACGCGCTTTTCACTTCTCAGCCCGTATAATGCCGACCTTTCCGGCTTGTAAGAAAAACTACACCCGTCTGTAGCCTTACGCGAAGTCATCCGCACAGGCCTGCTGAGTCGGGCCGTCACCACAGGTGCCTCCATGGATTTCAACCCGCTCGACCTTATCCTGCATCTCGATGTTTACCTCGACTTGCTGGTAAACAACTACGGGCCATGGATCTACGCCATCCTGTTTCTGGTGATCTTCTGCGAGACCGGCCTGGTGGTGATGCCTTTCCTGCCAGGCGATTCCCTTCTTTTCATCGCCGGTGCCGTGGCGGCCGGTGGCGGCATGGACCCGGTATTGCTCGGTGGCCTGCTGATGCTGGCGGCGATCCTCGGGGACAGCACCAACTACATCATCGGACGAACGGTGGGCGAGCGACTGTTCAGCAACCCGAACTCGAAAATTTTCCGCCGCGATTACCTGCAACAAACCCACGACTTCTATGACAAGCACGGCGGCAAAACCGTGACCCTGGCGCGCTTCCTGCCGATCATTCGCACCTTTGCACCGTTCGTCGCCGGCGTGGCGAAAATGCCTTACCCGCGTTTCTTCTTTTTCAGCGTCCTCGGCACCATCCTCTGGGTTGGCGGTTTGGTGACCCTCGGTTACTTCTTCGGCAACGTGCCGTTCATCAAGAAAAACCTCTCGCTGCTGGTAGTGGGCATCATTCTGCTGTCACTGGTGCCGATGATCATCGGCGTGATTCGCAGCCGCTTCGGCAGCGCCGCGTCCAAAGCCGAACCACACTGAACGATGTGGTCGCTCAGCGCCTGGCGTCGCCGGCGCATCCTGGCCAGGCACCCGATTGCCGACGATATGTGGCAGCGGGTGCGCCATCACCTGAGCTTTCTCGACGGCATCAGCGCGGCTGAAGACCAGTGGTTGCGCGAAGCCTGCGTACTGTTTCTCGACGACAAGCACCTGACCGCCCTGCCCGGCGTCGAACTCCATCAGGAGCAGCGTTTGCTGCTCGCCGCCCAGGCGCAATTACCGTTGCTGAAGCTGGGCGATCTGAACTGGTATCAGGGTTTTCACGAAATCGTCCTCTACCCCGACGACTTCCTCAGCCCGCAGCGCCATCGCGACGCCAGTGGCGTTGAACACGAGTGGGACGGCGAACACAGCGGCGAAGCCTGGCAGCAAGGCCCCATCATCCTGGCCTGGCCCGGCGTGATGGCCAGTGGTGGCTGGGAAGGCTACAACCTGGTGATCCACGAACTCGCGCACAAGCTCGACATGCTCAACGGCGACGCCAACGGCCTGCCGCCGCTGCACGCCGACATGCGCGTCAGCGACTGGGCCAAGGTCATGCAAGAGGCCTACGACGACCTCGACGGGCAACTGGAGCGCAACCCGGACGCCGAAACCGCCATCGACCCCTACGCCGCGGAAAACCCCGCCGAGTTCTTCGCGGTCACCAGCGAATACTTCTTCAGCGCCCCGGATTTGCTGCATGAGGCTTATCCACAGGTGTATGAGCAGTTAAGGCTGTTTTACCGGCAGGATCCACTGGCGCGTCTGCGGCAACTTCTGGCCGAGAACCCTGTCTATCAGGCACACGACTAAGGTCTACACGACCTCTGATCCGTAGCGTGATCGGCGGAATATGCCTATAATCGCCGCCACTTTTTGGTCAATCCGGCCAAGTGTTTTTGGTCAACTAACGGGGGCACCGCCCAATGAGCTACAGCAAGATTCCGGCTGGCAAAGACCTGCCGAACGACATCTACGTCGCGATCGAGATTCCGGCCAACCACGCGCCGATCAAATACGAAATCGACAAAGACAGCGATTGCCTGTTCGTTGACCGTTTCATGGCCACCCCGATGTTCTACCCGGCCAACTACGGTTACATCCCGAACACCCTGGCTGACGACGGTGATCCCCTCGACGTGCTGGTCGTGACCCCTTACCCGGTTGCTCCAGGCTCCGTGATCCGCGCTCGTCCGGTCGGCATCCTGAACATGACCGACGACGGCGGCGGCGATGCCAAAGTCATCGCAGTCCCACACGACAAGCTGTCCCAGCTGTACGTCGACGTGAAGGAATACACCGACCTGCCAGCCCTGCTGATTCAGCAGATCGAGCACTTCTTCGCGAACTACAAAGATCTCGAAAAAGGCAAATGGGTGAAAATCGAAGGCTGGGCCGGTGCAGACGCCGCCCGCGAAGCGATCACCAAGTCGGTTGCTGCCTACAAAGGCTGAGACGCCACTGGCCTTGCGCCACTGACGACTTGAAAAAACCCCGGTTTATCCGGGGTTTTTTGTGCGCGCAGAAAAGCTTTTAAACGTGCCGTTTAACCATCCGGTGAATCGGTTTTTTCTTGTTTAATTTTTACTCGATACGTCTTACATCCGGTCTTAAATTTCCCTCGTATTTTGAACGCTTCGTTTATTCAAAGCCTCGCCATACGCCCGTAAACTCGTGCCCATGAAGAAAAAAAACACTAGCGGTCCACGGTTTAAAGCGCTCCTCAAAGTAGCGAACATCACGACGACCGGGTTCGCCGAATACCTCGGCACGGCGCCGCAAAACGTACACAACTGGTACACCCGCGGTGTGCCCGATCACTGCATGGAAGCCGTCGCCAGAAAACTCTCAGTCAACAGCGAGTGGCTCAAATATCTCGAAGGCCCAAAAGACGCCAAACACCTGCGTCTGGTCAGCGACACCGGCAACACCTTCGACGCCCAGGCCCTCCGCGGCATCTACACCGTCATCGAACCCACTGATGTCGAATTGCACTTTTACAAAGAAGCGCCCATCGCTCCCGGCTCCAGCAAAACCTACGTGATCGAGGACACCAGCCACCCCATCCGCCTACCCCGCAGCCACCTCGACTCCCTGGAAATCAACCACGCGGATGCCATCTGCGCCTACATGATCGGCAACAGCATGGCCGAGAAAATTGAAGACGGCTCAACCATCGCCATCGATCGTGGCCTGACCCAGATTGTCGATGGAGAAATTTATGCGATCGAACACGACGGGATGCTGCGCATCAAGTACCTGCACCGAATGCCGGGCAATGGATTGCGAATGCGCAGCCACAACAGCGCCGAGTACCCGGATGAGACTTTCAGGGCCGCGCAAATAGAAGAGCAGAACATCCGGGTGTTGGGGTGGGTGTTTTGGTGGTCGACGCTGAATAAGCGTCGCCCGCCCATTCCGTTCCTGTAACACCGCGCCGCCCCCTTCGCGAGCAAGCCCGCTCCCACAGGGATTGCGCAGTACCTGTGGGAGCGGGCTTGCCCGCGAAGGCGGTGGAACATTCACCTCAAAACCCGGATCAGCTACCCGATCCCAAGCAATTGACAGCTCTACCCCGCACACCACACTGGGAATTCCCCAAAAAAATCAGTATGCTGCGCCCCACATTTGCGCATCGACCCGCCCCGCGGCTCCGATCGCACCGACAAGGCAGATGAGTTTCTCGCCGAGTCCCACAGCCGGACGCAAGATCCGGGTGTACGTTTTGAAGGCTGGCGCGGTTTACCAAAAATGAACCAAGCCAGTCCCCGAGAAGCCGGCCACAAGCCGGCTTTTTAATGTCTTTTTGAAAGCCACCCTCATCTACTGAAAACCGCGAGAGCCTTGCTAGATCAAGGGTTTAAGCCTATTTTCGTTCCTGTGACTTCCGTTTTGATCCGAGGCGTTCCACGCGTAAGTGGGGGAACAAGTGGGGGAACAGAGGGCGAAAAAATGGGCAAACTGACCGCCAATCAAATCAAGAATTTAGTTGTGGCCGGGACGTACGAAGACGGTGATGGGCTTCGCCTTTTAGTGAAACCCTCAGGACGAAAAACCTGGGTGCTCCGCTTTCAATTGAACGGCAAACGCAGGGAGATGGGTCTGGGGAGCTACCCTCAGCTCGACCTAAAAAAAGCCCGCGCAGCCGCCTATGAAAATAAAGTCCAGATACTCAATGGCACTGATCCACTCGCGAAACGACAGGCTGAACAAGTCGCTCAGCGAGAAGCCGCACGCCGGGAACTGGCGCAGCTGATTACCTTCGAGAAGCTGGCCTCTGACTACCTAGACGCCCATGGATCAAGCTGGTCGGAGAAATGGCGCAAGGGCTGGCTGAGAAAACTCGAGCTCTATGCTTTCCCTACAATAGGGAAGCAGTCAGCTGATCAGATCGAGACCAAACATCTGATCAAGACCCTGCAGCCACTATGGTCAACCAAAACGCGGACGGCTGACGAGGTTCGTGGGCAAATCGAACAGATCCTCGATGCTGCTAGAGCGCAAGGACTTCGGACAGGCGAGAATCCGGCTCGCTGGCGCGGTCATCTGGAAAATCTGCTCAGTCGTCACGAGAAGAAAAAAGCTCGCAAACGCCAGCACCATCCTGCATTGAAATGGCAGGACCTACCGAAGCTTATGGATATATTGCACAAGGATCCCAGCCACGTTTCAGTCGCGGCTCAATTGTTGATCCTAACTGGCGCCCGTTCGCATATGGTCCGATTCGCACGCTGGGACGAATTCGACCTTGAGACTGGTCGCTGGTCTTTACCCGACGAACGAATGAAAACACGCCAGGCTTTCGCGATCCCGCTCGCACCCGAGGTCATCTCAATGTTGAAGGGTCTTCCCAAGCTCGCCCGCGAGAGCCCTTACGTGTTTCCGGGGCGCGGCCGCAGCGGCGTGATGCATGCCAACGGGATTCGTAACCTCCTGCATGGGCTCGGCTATGAAAGCATCACTCGCCACGGGTTTCGTTCGACCTTCCGCGACTGGGCAGGCGAGCAGACCAGCATTCCCAGAGAAATTTGTGAACTAGCGCTGGCTCATGATGAGCGCGGGGAGACCGAAAGCGCGTATTCCCGTTCTGACTTCTTCGATAAGCGTCGTGAGCTGATGGAGCTGTGGGCGCGGTACGCCACCTCCGAGAAGACTTAATACAGGCCAGAAGGCTCAGAGTGAGCAGGATTGTGGACTGCTGCATAACGTAGATTGGAAGAGGGTAGACAGTGCGTGACGGCAATCGTAAATGCACGTTGCGCGCGATAAACAATGCAGTCACCGAAGCATTTTGTAACAAGCCCAAGCGTCAGCCCACTTGAAAATTGGATCCAGTGCCATCAGTTCAATACTGCCCCAATTCGCGGGCATACCTCGGCGCATTGCAAATGACCACCTCAAACATGCTAATCAAGATCAAACCCAGCAATCTCTACTACACCGACTATAGCGAAACGGCTGTGAAAGGGGACGATCCAAAAAAGACTGTCGAAGATGCTGACCGTTTCAGCAGAAAAGAAAAATATGAGGTGGTCGACATGATCAACTCAATTGGCTGGAAAGATAACAACAACACGCTCAAAAGCCTCCTAATCGTGGAATGGATGATTCATGAAAAGCTTCCGGGTACAACGCAGGGACGCGCTAAAGTTCAAGCTTGGATTCATGCTAATTACGCAGCCTTGTCGAAGGACTATCCCCGTTAATACCAACATGCTGAATTCCCTCAGTTCATTTTTTGATCTGGGGGATTTAGATGGTATGGACCAACGCTTCAGCGTGACTCCGAAAAACAGCGTAAGCCGCAGAGCACCTCGACGATCCGCTTAACCTGTTCACGATCCTGGCCTTGCGGGGATGCTGTGCGGACGATTGTGCGCTGCAGTCCTAAAGCCTTGCTCAGACTCGACACCTTCACAGACTGATCACCGCGAAGCGCGGCGAGGGTTCGGTTTACGCTGGACAGCCGGTTTTGTGCGGTCGCGATGGCCAAGGAACCTTGTTCAACTTGGTTTCGGAGATGGCCGGCGTAATCCAGTAACGCCTGCCGATCAATTAACCGAGCATCGTTAAACCCCGGCCCTTCCTCCGACCGACACCAGCGTACAAACGCCTGCCAGCGATTACTGTGTGCTTTGACCGTGCCGTAATGCCCGCCGCCAAATAGATCGCGCAATGCCTGCGGCCCGGCATAGCTCAGTTGCCGACCATAGCCAAAATTGCGCCCATCCCGCCTACCTACCAATGTCATGATCAAACTCCTCTCGAAGCCAAAACTTTTAAAACTTTCCCCACGTCACCCCGCCAAAAAATGTTGAGTGTTATCAGGGATCAAGGCCCCTGCGACCTGTGGGGGTTGTCCACTAACGCGGGACTGTCGGCTCTTTACGACCGGGAGCTTGGGCATCTCATGATCTGGCCTCCTGAACACTTCCGAAGACGTGGGCGGGTGGAGGCTGCGCTGGGTGACGAGACCTGCGCCGCGAGATCCTGAGTCGGGTGAAGGCAGTGAAGCGATGACCGGGGCATGCCTGACTGTCAGTCAGGTGCAGTCCATTCCGTGGGCTGCGGCACCATCATCTGCATCGCTGTTGCTGGCGACTTCGGTGTTTGTCACGCCGATTGTCACGAGGGGGAATGCCGCAAAGCCGTGTACGAGTTGGGCTGCAGCAGCGGTAGGAGCGCCCGTCTCTTTCCGGAAGAAAGAGACGGGCGCAGGTTGGCGCAAGGAAATGGCCAAGCGAATAGATTGCTGCAGGGCAGCTATAAAAGGGTATGAGTTGCCGCAGTGGGCACTCGGGTAGAAGTAGGCATCCATCACATCGCTGTGACCGTGCGAGCTGCCGGACGCTAATCGCACTTGGGGTGAACCACCACGGTGTGGCGTAGCCTTGAAGGTTCGGGCTACCTGGGTTGCTGTCAACGACAGCGCTTTGCCCGATCTTTTCTACGCCTGTGGATAATTCGGGTCAAGGCTCGAATTTTCGAGAGTTCTGCGGCTGTGGATGAAATTATCCACCGGTGGAAATCAGTGGTTTTCCACAGACAGTTGCGTGGGCTTTAGATTTTTTAAGTGAGGTCCATCCAAGCAGGGCGGCTTTGCAGCCCCGCTTGGATGGACCCGCATGGAGGAGCGGACTGCGGTGTTCTCACAGGCTTACCCACATTTGGATGCGCCACGGCTATTTTTAGGGTGGTGATCGTCACAGGTAGATGCTGAATTAGTTAGCGAGCTACTGACCAAATCAACATTCCATACATGCGTGAAACTCGGGTACGAATACGAGGAACTAGGTTGCCTCAGCTTACTCGCTCAGAAGGCATAACCCGTGCAAGGTCGAGAATCGCCTTGGCAAAAGCCTCTCCCACACCATTTCGCGAGATTTGTACGACCTCATTCAGACCCGTGGTGCTAGACAACTTCAATTCATCGTAAAGACAAACAGGGAGTTCACGATTGTTTTTGAATCTACGATCAGGGCCGCCCTTCTTGTTAACAAATTGCCACGTCCTGTCGACTACCGTGGCATCCCTGGGAAGCGAAGCACTTTCAATAAACCGCTTCGCATTGACCTGCAACTGCAGCTCTCGATAGCTAACCGCGCCCACACTTTTCTCGTCATAAATCAATACACGATCAGGGAAGAAATGCAGCGTTTGGCGCCCAACAACCATGGAGATAGTTTCTATATTGGTTTTTACATAAGGTGGTGAAGACCGAGCAATAGTCGTTTTTTTCCGACGTACAAGATTGCTCGCACCAGCGTGATACTTACGATCATGAACGGCGCCTTCGGCCTCGATATGCCAGGCCGCATCTGCTGCCGAAACCTGCTGGCCACTGCTGTGCAGTGCTTCGTAAGCTTCTTCCATCTCGGCGTCAAAATCGTAAAACAGTACAACCGTCTTAGCCATCGTATCGCGTACTGCAGAGGCAATTGTTAGGACTGAACCGAGGATAAGCGCACCCCACATAGTCCCAATGGACCAACCATTACGCAGGCCAAGAAATACTACGAGGATTCCTAGGACACCAACCCATGGCCAAAGCCGCCATCTTGCCTGCTTCGCATTCATTTCATCGAGCAAATCACGTGAGGATGAATCCACGATTTGCGAAGCATCCGCGGACTCGATCTCGACTAAAGGGGCGTGAGTGCCCTCAGGTATTACCGTAGTTTCAACGTGAGGCAAAAAAGGCGGCTTATCGTTGGTCCTTGGTACGGTAGCCCGGTAGTACAGGCCTCCCCGCCCCATATGAACGTAATTGCCTCGAGGTCCGGTCCCGATGCGTAGGCCTTTCAATCCCACCGAAACGCCCACACCCTGCTGGGACAGATTGAAACGAAACAGCCCTACTCTGACGCTCTTACGAATATAGAATCCCATTAACATTCCTTGATACAGCTTGAACATCCACTGTTAGGCGCTGACTCACTGCTCGCCAATCACAAGCAATACATCGTCGATATACCGCCCTTCCGCACCATGGGTACCATTACGCAAATACCCAGGAATCATCTGCTGAAATTCGATACGGTCTGCAGGAAGAAACTCAAGCAATGCTTCCAACATCGCTGGCCTCAATAGCCGCTGGTTAACAGGAATCTCTGGCAAATTCGGCCGGATCACATTCTCTTCAAGCCAGACCAACTTCTCTCGCAGGCTGTAGTTACCCTCAAGGGTAATACGCTCAGCGTGCTCGCTCTGCTCATCTGCCACTTGCTGGATCGAAACCTCTTCAGATTCCGTACTCATCCCCTCGACCTCTACAGCTGGCTCGGTTCGCAACCGCGCAAGCTCCTGAAGGATGGGTTCGATTTGCACACGGGCATTACGGAACCAGTCCACCGACCAAATGCGGCGAATATTCCAGCCCAATTGCTCCAACACGCTTTGACGCAGACGATCACGGTCACGCGCTGACTTGGCCGAATGATATGCCGCACCGTCGCATTCAATCCCCATCAGGTAGCGACCGGGCTGCCCTGGATCACGTACCGCCAGATCAATGAAGAAACCAGCAACACCAACCTGGGGCTCGCATTGATAGCCATGACGAGACAGCATCTCAATGACAGCCACCTCGAAATCACTGTCGGGAGCACGTTCAGACTCTTTGATGTGCGGCATGCGACCGGACTCAGCGAAATGCAGAAAGTCACGCAGTGCCTGCACGCCTCTGCTGGAAGTACCGGTCACCACTACATCGGTCGAGCTAAACGAGGAGAACACCTGCATGCGCTTCTTGGAGCGGGTATACAGCACGTTCAAACGTCGCCATCCGCTGGCACCGTTAATCGGGCCAAAACGCTGAGGGACGGTACCGCCTACCTCCATAGGGCCGTAGGTACCGGAGATGTAAATAACATCTCGCTCATCGCCCTGGACGTTTTCCAGGTTCTTGATGAACAGTGGCTCATCCTGACTTTGATTACGGTCCAATGCGACTTGCAGTTGCGGGCTTTGTTTGGCCAGCTGTTCAAGCATCCGCTCGATCTGATCAGCCTGTTTGACGTTCATAGCCACCACGCCCAGCGACTCATCAGGGCGGTGAATTACGTGGTGCTCAATGGCCTTGGCGACAACCTCGGCCTCTTCAATGTTGCGTTGTTCGACAAAACGCCCGCGGGGCACTCTGACAAACTTGACGCCGAACTCTGCGGACTCACGGTGCGGTGATGGGTACACCACCAGATTGCTTTCATAGAACGCTTTGTTGGAGAAGGCAATCAGGCTCTCGTGACGGGAACGGTAGTGCCAACGCAGACGTCGCAGTTTGAACAGCGGCATGGCGGCTTCCAAAATGCTTTCCGAGTCCTCGGCCAATGAAACATCAGCTTCATCGGTATCCGAATCGCCACCATTGCGGGAAAAGAAGTTCGTCGGCGGCAGCTGTTTCGGGTCACCCACGACCACTAGCTGTTTACCCCGTGCGATGCTACCCAATGCTTCTTCCGGGCGCATTTGGGATGCTTCATCCATTACGACCAAATCGAACTCGACGTGCCCTGCCGGCAAGTATTGAGCGACAGCCATTGGCGACATCATGAAGCAGGGTTTGAGGCCTTGCAGCGCTTCAGCTGCACGGTTCATCAGGCTACGGATCGGGACATGCCGTGTCTTTTTCTCAGCCTCGCGCTGCAGCAAGGCCAATTGCGTAAAGTCTCTGACCGCACCTTGACTATTTCCGACAGGAATTTTGTTCTGACTGATACGTGACGAAACTTGTTCACGTTGAAGATGCTTGAGCTGCTCATCGATATCAGCGAACCGAGCGCGAATGGCCTCCTGCTCTTTGCCCGAAAACTGCCCCAGCGCAGGATCAAACTCAAGGATTTGCACGGCCCAGCTGTCAAGAAGCCCGAGCAGACAGGCATCGATGCAGCGCTCAGAAACCAGGTTCTGCGTTTCGATTGCTTCGACGACAGTCTCGAACCCCAGCTCAACCAAGTGCGAACGCAAACGGCGGTACTCGAACCAATGGTCGAGCAGATCGGGGTTCTGAGCGGCCCAGGCCAGACGACTGGCCATGGGCTCAAAATCTGCTTTCTCAATTGACTGCCACCACTGACCGGTAATAACCGCAGCACCTTGGAAAAACGCTTCCAATGACTGCTCCCAGGCCTTTACAGCAAGCGCGAGCGACGCACCTTGTTGATGCCAATGAAGAATTAGTGCCTCGGCTTCTTTGGGCGTGCACGCGGTCAACTGCGGAATGAGAATATCCCGAATCGGCAACGCCAAAATGGGCTGAACGAAGGCAACGGTATGCCGCCAAGTCGTCAAGCGAGGTCGGGCAGCTGAAAGATTGTCTATCCGAGGAAGCTCTTCACCCAGCAAACAGGTTTGTAGCACCGAGTCGCTTTGCAGTGCTGCCGAGCGGGCCTGCCAACTTTCCACCGCCTGAATCAGCTGCAGCAATTGCCCCATCGTGGGCTTCTCTTCGCTGATTACGGGTAACAAAGAACGTAGCGCGGTTCCGATGTCGTTGATAAGGCGAGCATACAGGCCCTCTGGGGCGAGCAAATCTTCCGAACGCAAATCATGACTGTCAAAAGGCAACAGTTCTTCCAGGTCCAGTCGATGCTCCAGAACATCCAACAGATAGGGCTCGAGCTCTGCGCTATCGCTCGAAATGCCGGCCAGTAGCGCCCCATCTACCTTAAGCAGGTACTCCGCAACCCATACTTTTGCACCGAATCCACGTCCGCATTCTGTACGCAGGAACTTGTACCAACCCCGCAAGCGCTTGAGTGCGTCGATCGGAGTATCAAGCCCTTGGAAGTGCTCACCCAGCTTTTCGGTGAGCACTTTGCTTTCATTGAGTTGACTGTGTTTTTTAAGATAAGCGATGACATCTGGCAAGACCACCAGAAGCTGGTTCAACTTGAGCCCTGGTCGCGCCATAGCCAAGATCTCGGCTTTAGCAGAACGCCATTGCCCCTTGAACCAGCGAAATAGTGATTTATCTGCCAGAACCCGATTCAAGTCTTCGAGTCGTGTATGACCAGGCAATCGATCCAGAGTGAAATGGTGCGCAGCCTGCTCCTGCAACTGCCTGATGACCGGAATGTCGTTGTCCAACTCTACGAGCAATCCGTCCAAGGTCTCGTCTTCGAAGCGTTTATGGCGAAGAAATGCCAAATCCTCAGGCATCGCCGCGAGCATTTGCAGAAAGAGCACCACTTGCTCAATACCGATAAAATCGCTTCGCAAGCCTTGAACCGCAGCCCCTTCCGCTAACAGCCGAATTAGCATTTGAACGCGTGGGGCCAGTTCCAGTAACTCCTCAGCCTCTTCGATCACATCCAGCAAGGCATTGAGGGATAGGGCCTCATCGCCGTTATGCAGACGTATGGCCGCGCAGGCTTTTTTGATAGAGGCTATCGCTTGCCCAGAGCCAATAACATCCGCGCGCAACGATCGAGCTAGTACGCCTTGCTCGTCCAACAAGGAGTCCATACCTTGCAGCCACAGTTTCAGTGCCTCACAGGACTCGATATCCAGTCGTCCCAACAGATCCCAGTCCTCATCACCTTTAGGTAATGCCAGTACCGGAATTGAAGCTGCTAAGCCTCGCAGCTGATCTGGGCTGTAGGTTTCCAGAACAGATACCTGCAGCTGTTCTGCTAATTGAGGACGAAGAGCAGCGAGACGATTCAGCGCCTGCTGAGCCAGAGAGAGATTTTCTAGAAGTGCGGAGCGCTCAGCACCAGTCACGCGAGTTTTTGTGCTACCAAACCACGGATGCGTTTCAAGTTTGCCAGTGTGACCAGCTTCCTCAGCCGTCTTGCGATAGATGTGTGCATAAAAGCCGGCCTGCTCCTGCAAATGCGTTTTATCGATTCGCGCCTCCGACTGCGGATGCAGATCGGCAGGTTTAATCGACAATGCCTCACGCAAACGGGTTGCCTGCATTAGCACCTCGTGAACACTCATCCCCGACTCTTCGAACTGGGCATGCAAGTGATGCACGTGCTTGTTGAGTTGCTGCTTCAATCGCTCATAGTTGGCAATCAGATCCGTCAGCTGCTTGGGCGAGCGAAAGCCACCGCTGTTCTGAATCCGCTGCCGGATGCTGTCGATAACAGCGCTCTTTTGACTCTTATGGCTATGCAACTCCAGACAAAAATCGCCCAAACCTGCTCTTGTCAGTCGAGTCTTGACCACCTCAAGCGCTGCGCGCTTCTCCGCAACGAACAACACTTTTTTGCCTTGGGCCAGCGCCGCAGCAATCATGTTGGTGATGGTCTGAGACTTACCGGTACCGGGCGGCCCCTCGATCACAAGGTCATCCCCGCGAATCACGTCTATCAATGCGCTGTGCTGAGAACTGTCAGCGTCATCTATTAGAGGAAACTGCAGGTGAACCTGATCAATGTCGTCGATTGAATGCTCGACACAAAATGCGCCTTGTTTTCCTGACGAATCGGCCGGCAAACCGTCCATTCCCGTAAGCCGTTTAACCAGACCATGATCCAGCAATGATTGGTCTTTCCAACGGCCTGGATCAAGGTCGAGATACATCATCAACTTGCCAAACTCGAACAAGCCAAGCGATGCGTAACGATGAACCTTCCAGTCAGGTTTAACCTTCAGCACCGTTTCAACAATGCGCTCGAAGTATTCCTCGGGCGTGCTGTCGTCGGTTATCCGCGGTAACGCGATACCAAAATCGACGCGAAGCTTTTCCCGTAATGAAAGGTTGGTAAGAATGTCTTCGCCAGTAGGATGTACGCGGTATTCGAACGTCGCGGTTTGAGGATTGAGCTTGCCTTTCTCCAGATTCACTGGCACCAGCATCAGCGGCGCTAGGCGGGTGCTGTCTTTACCTGCGACTGAGTCATCCCACTCCAGGAACCCGAGCGCAAGATAAAGAATGTTCGCACCCGTTTCCTCGAGAGCCGATCGCGACTGGGTATACAGAATCTGTAGCCGCGACTCCATCTCCACGGGGTAATAGAGCGTCTGAATCGCGTCGTCAGAATGCTTACCTGTTTGCCCGCTTTCAGGGGGCAGTGGTAGCTCATAGCTGGTCGCTATACCAAGGATCTGCGCCCAGACTTCTGCCGTAGGCTGTTTCTTTAACTCAACAACTGCGCCTGTCTTTTCGTCCAGCTTCAAAAAGCCGTGGGTAAGTAGCTGCCTTTCCGTTGGTTCAGGAACAGCAGCAAATCGCATGGATTTTTCATCTGCCAAGGTATCGAACAGGTGATCCGGCAACTCATCAATAATCCGTACGAAACGTTTGGAGCGCGCATGTGAAAAGTTCAGCAGCCGATTGCGGGCGCTGAGGTCGAGAAGCCTGCTTCTCAGCTTCTCTAGGCTTTCCGGTATCTCGCTTGGGGGGGTATCAAGGTCATCCCAATCGGTAAGAGGCGCTGGATCAATGGACTTTGAACGTCCCTTGGACTCGGTATCGAACCGATAAACCGACCCTCCCCGGCCGCCGCCTTTATTGAGCAGTCCCTGGGTAATGAGCTCGTCGCGCAGGCTCCAGTACTCTTCCTCAGAGACGGCAAAATTCTGAAGCTCAGCTCGCCGATCGATCCGGTCCCTGAGTGACTTGTTGCCAACGGCCGTCCCGTCTGCGGGGACCAGTTCCAGTATCCATTGCAGAACAAGTTCATACCGCTGGATAGCCAATGCTTCAGGGCCTGAGTTCACGTCGATCACCGCTAATTTTTTGGGGCAACTGCCTAATGAGTTTTTTCTGGGCACGGTAAACCGATGCTCAGCTTCGGCTGGCCGCGATAACAAGAGAGGCTTTGTAGGGGCGCTGCCGATTTTTCGGTGCGCTCGAGATGCCATCCTTGGGAAACAGCGGTCTGCCTGGAGTTTGATGGATGTCACAATATCCAGCACTCGGAGCAAGGTAAAGGCAAAGTGCCTTGACGCCGAACAAATCCCCATTTCCTCGACGATTGGTCAGTAAATCCCCCTACACTTATTAGAAAGCTTGGTTTCAGGTCGTCTTCTACCCTCTAAAAAACTGATCGTTCAGCTCCCCCAGAGGTGGCGCCTGTTTAACCACGCAAATATGTTGGACGGACGCTTACGGATTGAGCCCTTTGAAGGCGCACGTCATCGACAAAGGGATGCTAATGCGCCACGGTTTTGCGACGTGGGCATCTACCGATGGGAAATCAAGATTTGTCGGACTCAGTGATCACGTGACACACATGAAACTGAATTGCAATTCGCCATCACGGCCATCAGAATCTGATCCACCGCAAGATATTGGCATTGACGCTTCAGTAGAGATCCAAGATGGCACGGAACGCTGTTAACTCGATCACCGTCAGGCTACTCAAGCCTACAAAAATACCGGCAGATGCAATCAGCGCCACCTATGGGCCAGGTGGCGCGCGAGCGCTGAAAGATCAGGACTGGGATGGCGACGGTGAAGGCATCGTCTACTATGGCCAAGTCTACGACACTGTACCTGAGTGGCTGAGCCTCCTTCAGGGCTTTGTCAGCGATCCTTTCGACGCGCTGCATTCGAGTGGTTCAGCGGCGATTTTGTTCTTGAGCGTTAATCAGAGGTGGATGGCGCTGTGCTTTGGATATGCACATATCGCGCTGAACGAGGATGCTTTCGTGCATCAATTCGGGCTGAAGGTTGCCTTAAATACTGTAAGACGAGGGAGTCTTCTGAGTCTCGACCTCGCGACTCCGGATGCGGTCACGTTTCAGCGGCGGGTTCAAGCCAGTAAACTTTCCGACTTTAGCCAATTCGGGGTAGACACCCTGCGAGATCTCGCAAGGGTTGCAGGAGGCAAACCCGAAGACGACGCTTTCGCCAAATTCGTTGCAGGAAAAGATGCCCTCAGCTTGGACACTCCCCTCACGCCGTCGCAGTTCCACAGCAAGTGCGTCGAGATCCTGAATGCCTTCAAATCGAAGGCATATAAGAAAGACTATGCTTGGTTTGACAACGTCAAAGTTGAGACTAACCCATCTCGCCTTAGACGCTTGGACAGACTTCTCTTCCAGGAAATTCAAGCCATCCGGAGCGGCTCAATCAGCCTACTGCATATGTCCCCTCCGGAGATCCAAAACTACGTTGAGGGGGCCGCCCTCCAATATTCGGGCTTCAACAGCCGCAAGCCTGAATTCACTAAGCTTTCGATCGAGGATTACGCCGCCGAGCTTAATCGACTGGGTTGCACACACACGATTCAGGAGATAAAAACTTCTCACAAAATCCGCACTGAAAACCTGAAGACCGGAGCTATTGAGCCCGGATGGAAGGTTTATGATTGCCTCAATTGGGAGGCAACCCTGCCAACACCAACGCCTACAAACTACGTATTGTTCGCAGGCAAATGGTACAAAATTTCAAAAAAATTCAAGGACAGGGTCGATGAGCACTTTGACAGTATTGAGGACATCGTAGTCATCGGGCCGACCCACTGCCTGAACGAAGAAGAGCTAATCGAAGACCTGTTAAAAAATCGGTCAGATCTGATCAAGCTTGATCGTACAAAAATCAATCCGGAAGGCGTTGTCGCCGCCAACCTGGAGCCCTGCGACTTCTATTCAAACGATAAACACTTCATTCATCTTAAAGATGGGGAGTCATCTGGGCCGATCAGTCACTTGTGGATGCAGGGTGTCGTCAGCGCCGAGGCTTTTGTTGCCGACAGCGAGTTTCGCCGAAAGCTAAAGGATACGGTCGCGGCGACGAAAGGCGGATCTGCCTTCGTCGGAACCCTGCCGGACGGGCGCAAGCGAGAGGTGGATCGGGGCGAGTACACCGTTGTTTATGGGATCATGCGTCACAGGTATGTTGACGGTACTATCGGCATTCCGTTTTTCAGTAAGGTCAGTTTGATGGCCGCCTGCGATAGGCTTAGACGCACTGGAATGAACGTCCGTAAGGAAATCATCGAGAAATTGACGCCCAAGCCTCCGATGAAAAAGGCCAAGTCAAAACGGCCTACGATCAAGGCCAAAAAGCCGACCTCCAGCTCCAATAAGGTCCCTGTTGCACCTTAACCCCTTCAATTCGGCATTTCCTTCACCTAAACGGATGATGATCTCCCAGCCAAATACTGGTGCACAGATAATCAACCTGCACCCATAATTGATAAACGTAGCCTGCACAAACGCCCAACGAGGACGCTACGGGTTTTGTGACAAAAAAGCCGGTCAAATGCCGTGCAAAAACCACAAAAAAGTGGGGGAACAAATGGGGGATCAGAGCGCTTTCCAAAACACCTAAATCATTGTTTTTCAAAAACATAGATCGATTAAAAGCTAACCACAAGCCGGCTTTTTAATGCCTGCTGGAAGTCACTCGCACTTCTTAATCTCTCTGCTTTTGCCAGCCTTTTTTCCGCTCATTGAGCAATAACGGCCTAAAAGTAAGCAGCTTCGCTTTCTTTTGAAGGAAAGATCCTTGGAAGCCCAACCTGCTTGTGCCTGACAAATGGGCTGACTAATCTTCGACCGTCACTACTGACCTCTAAACCGACATAGCGGCACACGCGGCGAAGGCCGCTCCGAAAAATTACCAGGGACAAAAGCATGAGCGACACCCCTGTCAGCCTGAGCACGCCACCCGAAGGTTATGGCGATTGGCTGGCCGACCTCAAAGTCCGAATCCATTACGCCCAACAGCGCGCCACTCTAGCGGTGAACCGCGAACTGGTGCTGCTCTACTGGCAGCTCGGTCACGAAATTTTGTCCCGACAAGCACAGCAGGGTTGGGGGGCCAAGGTGATCGACCAACTGGCTCAGGATTTGCGCGCAGCCTTTCCTGATATGAAGGGGTTTTCTCCACGCAACCTCAAATACATGCGCGCCTTTGCAGAAGCGTGGCCGGACGAAAAATTTGTGCAAGAGGTGCTTGCACAATTGCCTTGGTATCACCAGTTAGCGCTGCTGGAAAAACTGTCTAGCCAGGAAAGCCGCTACTGGTATGCCGTGCAGGCCATCGAACACAACTGGTCGCGCAATATTCTGGTGATGCAGATCGAGACGTGTCTGCTGGAGCGCAGCGGCAAGGCAGTCAGTAATTTCGAGTGCCAGTTGCCCAAACCGCAATCCGACCTTGCGCGCGAATCACTGAAAGACCCTTACCGTTTCGATTTCCTCGGCCTGACTCTTGATGCCCAAGAGCGCGAGATCGAAAACGCTCTGGTTAAGCATGTCACCGACTTCTTGCTGGAACTGGGTGCAGGCTTTGCCTTCGTCGGCAAGCAAGTGCTGCTGGATGTAGGTGGTGACGAATTTTTCGTCGACTTGCTGTTTTATCACCTCAAGCTACGTTGCTATGTCGTCATTGAACTCAAGGCTGGCAAGTTCAAGCCCGAACATCTGGGTCAGCTTGGTTTTTACCTCACCGCAGTGGATGCTCAACTCAAGCACCCGCAGGACGGCCCAACCATCGGCCTTCTACTATGCAAGAGCAAGAATAAAGTAGTGGCCGAATACGCCCTGCGTGATAACGCCCGTCCCATCGGCGTGGCCGAGTACCTGTTAGTGGAGTCCTTGCCAGCAGAGTTGCGAACCAGCCTGCCCAGCATTGAACAAATTGAGCGCGTACTTGCAACTGAAGGCTCATCCTTCGAGGACGATGCGCAATGAGGGAACAAACACTGCGAATGCGGTGTTTGAGCCTCACGGATAACTAAACCCCTTAACCAACGTCAACTCCCCCACCGCCCGCATCGGCACCAGAAAAATCTCCATCTTCTCGTTCGGCGTCCCTTCCTCCGTAATCACCGTCACCTGAGCCGTCGTCAGCGGCTGAACCGCATCCTCCTGCCCGTCTTCATCACTCCGATACCCGCCCCCGAAGTAGTTCACGTAAACGAGATACTGCCCTTTGATCGGCGCCGGCATGGCGAAGATTTCCGGCCCATACCCCGTCGTCACGTCCACATCCAGAGCCGCGCCATTGGGCGCAACACGATCGCCATACCAGACATGCGCGCCATCGGGGGTGATGAGGTGCAAGTCCAGATCCGTACCGTCGCTGTCCCAGGCCAGCAACACCCGCAATTTCGCCGGTGTCGCACCGCCGCTGGCGTTGAGGAACTGTGTGCGATGGCGTTGCTGGCCATCGGGGCTGCGGACTTCGACGCTGTTGCTGCCGTTGGGGAAGGAGAACGGTCGGTCAAAGCGGCCAGCGGGATCGATCTTCAGCGGCATGCTGACGCCGTTGACGATCAACCGGCCCGGTTCAGTGGACTTGGGGGTGGCTTTGATCTGGCCGGTGATGCGTGCGGTGTTGGCCTGTCCTACCGGCGTGTTCACCGAGGAGGCCGGGTAGTTGACGGTCTGGCGGAAGTTTTCGCCTTCGCCCTCGGCCGCGCCCGTGCGCCAGCCGCCGACGGGGGTGTCGAGTTTGACGGCGCTTTCAGCCGCAAAAACCGTCGGCAATACGCAAACAGAACAAAGGAACAGGAAGACCTGTGGATAACGGAGTTTCATGGCCTATTCCAGCAAGAGGTGGCGGGCGAGCCCTTCGATGTAGGTTTCATCCTGGCCGTTGGGGTGTGCTTCGAAGGCCAGGTGCAGGTATTCGTGGGTCAGGTCGAGGCGGTCTTGCAGCGACAGCACGCCGCGCACGTAAATGCGCTGACGCTCGCGGTCCACAAAAGGGCGGCCGAAGGCCAGGCGGCAGACGGCGAAGGTGCTGACTTCGTTGTAGCCGGTTTCGTTTTCGAGGCGTTGGCGCCAGCCGCGTCGTTGGGTTTGCAGCCAGTCTTGGGCGGCGGGCAGTGCTTCGCAGGAGGCGACGGGGTTGTCCCAGCGGCTGAGGCTCGCGCGCGGGTAGGCGTGCAGCAGGATGGCGTCGTAGCGCTGGCCGGCGTTGGCTTGTTCGACGGCGTGTTGCCAGGAGAGTTTGTCCGGGCCGGGTTGATCGGAGTGATAGGTGACGGTGCTGCCGGCGAGTACCAGGTCGCTGGTCCATGCGGCGATGTTGCGTGATTCGGCGGTGGCCGGGCGTGGGGCGACGCGTTGGCGGCTGCTGCTGTCGTCGATGCTCAGGCAGTCGCCGTTGCGGGTGGCGTTTTGCAGCAGGTAGGTGCGGATGGCGATGGCCAACGCTTTGGCGGCTTCAGCAGGTTCGGGTTTGGCTTCTCGTTGCAGGACGCGAGAGACATATTCTTCGCGGTCCAGACGGGCGATCAATTTATCGCCCACCAAAAACAGTTCGCCATCACTGTGGATGTCGAGTTGGTTGCCGTTCAAGAATTCGACGCGAAAATCACCCTGCAACGGACCGGACGCAACCACGCGCCCCCCTGCAAGAACCCGCCCGATCGGATAACGAGAAAACAGACCGACTTCGACGCAGCGCCCCACATCCAGAGGCCATTCAACCGGCAGCACCGAAGCCAACGCCTCACCATAATTGCGCAGCACCATTT